>NZ_LT960614.1:5080000-5327443 GCF_900231165.1 Hartmannibacter diazotrophicus | reverse complement strand
CTCAAATGCCTCCTGAATGGCGTCACGCCAAGAATTTTCACCCCCTATCCGCGCTACCGCTCGCGGATTGCCCCGGGGGCTTATGACCCGCTCGCCGAGAAATCGCCCGGCGAACGTACTCCAGATTACTCAGGAACGCGGAACGGCCTGGCCCGCGTCCCCCACTTCTCAGGACTGTCGCCAGGAAAGCCCCGCGGCCTTCCATCCGGCGATCGTCCCGCGATGGCCGGCCGCATCCAGCCCGCCCTCGAAACCGCCGGCGATGTTGAAGCAGGGCTCGAAGCCCAGTTCCGTCATCACCAGCGCAGCCGCCTGGCTGCGAACACCCGACCGGCACAGGAAGAGGAGCGGCTCGCCCTTGGCAAACCCGCGCTTTTCCAGTGCCACGGCAACCTGCCGGCCGAACTCGTCGTTGACCTGCATGGACGGATAGCTCTGCCACTCCACCAGCAGCGGCTCCTTGCCGAGTTCGGACAGGTCGGGCAGGCCGACATACCCCCACTCGGCGCGGGTCCTCACGTCGATCAACGTCGCCTGCGGCTCACTGCTCAGCATTTTCCATGCCTCGCCCACATCGACATCACCCGCATAAAGACCCATTGTTCAGACCATAGAAATCGCGTCACCCGAAATGACTTCGGATGTCGTCACGTTGAATTGTCCGGGTGGTCCCCGTCGACCAAGGGTGTCGCGCAGGGACATTCGACTGATCGTGCAACCGATGCCCCGGCGCTTGGCCGGCTTTGCGAAAGCAACGCCACCGGCCTTTTTTCAAGGCCAATATTGTCGTTTCTTTTCCATCGGTTAGGAGCAATCCCTCTGGCCCCCGACCGGTGTGAGAGTGAAAATACACAGCCCCCCTACCCCGGGCAAGCCAAGAATTTTAACCGCTCGTTTACCTTTGCCGGGACGCCATCGTGCCGATTGCACAAGAGGAGCGGGAAGGGTGTCGGGAACGCCTTGGCGAAACAGCAGATTCCGATTCAGACACCGTATGACTCGTGCGCCGAGCATATGAACTGTGACAATCGGAAAAAAATTTTGACGCCGCATATTGACAGGCATCGAATCTGCCGGCTCTCGGCAACCTGCCTCTAACGCATTGTTTTTAAAAATGTTTCTGTGTCAAATGACGTTAATATTTTGGTAATGCGGCAAAGGGCGAATCGCTGCCAAAAAAGAAGGCCCGGCGCATGGCCGAGCCTTCAAATTATGCAAAATCATCATGCCTGCGGCGCCATTTCGGTCATCCGAAAATCCGCGTCCGCCACAACTCCTGCGAGTTTGACCGACCGACCAACGAACGTCCGCCATCCGGCGCGGACCTGTGAACCCGGTCCCAGACCCAGGCAACCCTTATCAGGCGCCGACGGCCTTCACGCGGGCCGCAAGGCGCGAGACCTTACGGGACGCCGTGTTCTTGTGCAGGATGCCATTCTGCGCCGCGCGCATCAGCTCCGGCTGGCAGGCAGCGAAGGCCGCGTCGGCGGCAGCCTTGTCGCCGCTGGCAATCGCCTCTTCCAGCTGGCGCACATAGGTGCGCATGCGGCTGCGGCGGTTCTTGTTGATCTCGGTGCGGCGAGCGATCTTGCGCGTCGCCTTCTTGGCCGAAGTGGTGTTGGCCATTGGAAGCCCTTCTTTTGAATTGTCCGCTCGTCGACCGTCTTCCTCGGCCGACAAGGTCCGCATTCCACCTTCCGCTTGAAGGTGAGCCGACCACACGCCGCCAGAAAACGAAAAAATAGGGCGGCAACCAAAGTCACCACCTTGTTCGGTGCGGGCTTATAGTCGGTTGAGCCCGCCGCGTCAATGTCACGAGCGGCTTTCGCCGACGCATTTTGCCGCTTTCCCGCGGGGGCCGCCGATCCGCCCCGCTTCAGCGCCCGGAAAACTGGGCGCCGCGCTTCTCCATGAAGGCCGCCATGCCTTCCTTCTGGTCCTCGGTCCCGAACATCGCGTTGAAGAGGCGCCGCTCGAAGCGAAGGCCTTCGGCCAGCGCGATCTCCTCGGCGCGGTTGATCGATTCCTTGGCCATCATGACGGCGGGCAGCGAGAAATCGGCGATTTTCTCCGCCGTCTTCAGCGCCTCGTCGATGAGATCGTCGGCCGGCAGGATGCGGCTGACGAGGCCTGCCCGCTCGGCCTCCGCGGCCTCCATCATCCGTCCCGTGAGGCACATCTCCATCGCCTTGGAGCGACCGATGAGACGCGTCAGGCGCTGGGTGCCGCCCATGCCGGGCATGATGCCGAGGGTGATCTCGGGCTGACCGAACTTGGCCGTGTCGGCGGCCAGAATGAAGTCGCAGGACATGGCAAGCTCGCAGCCGCCACCGAGCGCATAACCGGCGACCGCGGCGATCACCGGCTTGCGGCAAGCCGCGACGCGATCGATCTTGTGGGCGAAGTCATTCTTGTAGGCGGTGAGGAAATCGAGGCTCGCCATCTCCTTGATGTCGGCGCCGGCCGCGAAGGCCTTTTCGCTGCCGGTCAGGACGATGCAGCCGATCGCATCGTCCGCCTCGAAATGATCGAGCGCGGTGCCGAGTTCGGTCAGGAGCTGGTCAGAGAGCGCGTTAAGCGCCTTTGGCCGGTTGAGGCGGATGAGAGCGACATGGCCGCGTGTCTCGGTCAGGATGGTTTCGAAGGCCATCGGCATTCCCCTGGGGTGGGCGTCAATCGACATTGCTTTGGAGAGAGGGCCGCGTTCGGCAGTTCAGCCCTCGTTGAAACGGACGGGGTCGGGTGATCGTGTCCGGCAGTCATCGCTCGCCATCATTGCCGACAGTCATGTCTGACAGACCGGACAGAAGAAGGTCGACCGGCCCGACTGGACGATGCGCTCAATGGTGCCGGAACATCCCGGCGTCTGGCAAGCCTCTCCTTCCCGGTCATAGACGGCGAAGCTGTGCTGGAAATAGCCGAGCGAGCCGTCCGCCTGGCGGTAGTCCTTGAGCGAGGAGCCGCCGGCGGCAATCGCATCGGCGATCACCTCGCGGATCGCCGGCGCAAGAGCCTCACGCCTTGTCCTGGCCGAACGTCCCCGGCCGGACAAGGTTCCGGCAAGACGCGTCGGTGACAGGCCCGCCCGCCACAGTGCCTCGCAGACATAGATGTTGCCGAGGCCCGCGATGACGCGCTGATCCAGAAGCGCGGCCTTCAGCGGCGCGCGCTTTCCGGCAAGCACCTCGTCGAGAAAATCGGCACCCAGCGCATTGCCGGTCGGCTCCAGTCCGAGCCCCTTGAAATGGGGATGATCGTCGAAGGCGGCGCGGGCGATGAGGGTCATGAAACCGAAGCGGCGCGGGTCGTTGTAGATCACGCGAACGCCGTTTTCCATGTGGAAGACGACGTGGTCGTGACGCTCCGACTTGCCCTTGTCATGGTGGAAGACACCGGGCGCTCCGGCCTCCAGGCCGTCGAAGCGGAAGGAGCCGGACATGCCAAGATGCATCACCAGACGGTGGTCGTCGTCGAGATCGCAGACGAGATATTTGGCGCGGCGTCCGAGATCGACGATGCGCCGTCCGGCGAGCCGCTCCGCGAAACGTTCGGGAAAGGCAAAGCGCAGGTCCGCGCGGCGCTGCTCGACGCGCAGGATCGGCACATTCTCCATCACCGGCTGAAGGCCACGCCGGACCGTTTCGACTTCGGGAAGCTCTGGCATCTCGACCCTGATCAAGTGGCCGCGGCGGGCGCGGCGAGGCTCCATGGACTATGCCATGCCGGCCATCGGCGCAACGCCGGTCTCTTCCGTGTTCCTACGGGGGGCATGGCCGCCGCTGCCGCCCCATATGGGATGGAAAGAGCTGTCAGCAAGACAGCGAGGCTTGCGCACGATCATTGCGGGCGAGACCCGACAGCCTCAGAAATGCCCCCTTCTCCGGAGGCCGGCCCAGAGTCGGCTTCGGGCAGGTCCGGCTGCATCGCAATCCAGGGAAAGGAGAGGCGACATGACAACCCCGACGAAAAGCGGCTTTGACATCCTGCCGGGCTACGATGGCGCGGTCATCGCGATTTCGGCAAAGGGTCACATCACCGCCGACGACTACGAGAAGACCCTGACACCCCTTGTCGAGGAACGGATCGCCAGCTTCGGCAAGATCCGATTTCTCTATATACTCGGGCCTGAGTTCCAGAGCTTTTCGGCCGGCGCCGCCTTCGACGATGCGCGGCTCGGCCTTTCCCACCTCGGGGACTTCGAGCGGATCGCCGTCGTGACGGACATCGACTGGATCTCGTGGGGCATGCGCCTTTTTGCACCGCTCATACCCGCTCCCGTGCGCGTCCTTCCGGTGGATGCCATCGAGGACGCCAAGGCCTGGATCTCCGCCGACTGACAGTGCGAACGGCTTGCAGCGCCGATGTCATTTGCCACCCGGGCGAGAACCGCGTTCGGGCGACGCCCCTATTGCCGCGCCGTCCCGGACAGACATGCATTGACACGGATTGAAAATCCATGTTTCTCTATGTAACATATTGAAAACATTACAAATTTGTAATTCTTGTGTTTGGATTTTGGCCAATTCTTGCCGCATTTAGGGAAGACGACGAGCGCGCCGGCATCTCATCCCGGCTGCGGCATCTTTCCGCCGACAGCCGTTGATCTGTATCTTTTCCTCAAGGAGCAGAACGATGCATCACGCGCCTGGTCGCCTCCCCGTTCTTCTACTCGCCAGCGCCCTTTCGCTCGTCGGTGCGAATGCCTTCGCCGAAGGCTTCAGCAGCAGCGATCCCTCGTCTTCAGCCGTCTCCGGGGTCTGGCTGACGACGCCCTATCCCGACATCACCGAAAGCCTCGGCGCGCCCTTCACCATCGACTTCTCGCTGGTCAACAAGGACCGCTCACCGAGCGAATACACCTTCTCGCTCGATGGGCTGCCGGATGGCTGGACCTACGAGATCGACGGCGGCGGCAAGAAGGTCGCCGCCGCCATGGTCGGCCCCAACGACAGCCGCAACCTGTCGCTCAAGCTGACACCGCCCGCCGATGCGAAGGCCGGAGCCTATGACATCACGCTGACCGGCAAGAGCAGCGGCGATACGCTGTCGGTTCCGCTGAAGATCGCGCTCGCCGAACCCAATCCGGCAAGCCTCACGATCGAGCCGAAACTGCCGGCCCTTCGCGGATCGGCCAAGTCCTCCTTCGACTACCAGTTGACCCTCAAGAACGACAGTCCGGCCGACACGGTGGTCAATCTCGCCGCCGACGCGCCGGCCGGTTTCCAGACGAGCTTCAAGGAGGCCTACGGCTCGCAAGAGCTGACCTCGATCCCGATCAAGGCCAATTCCACCAAGGACATCAAGCTGTCGGTCTCGCCGCCGCAGGACGCCGACGCCGGCTCCTATCCCGTCACCGTCGAGGCCCGCGGCGACAAGGCCTCCGGCACGAGCCAGCTCGAGCTCGACGTTACCGGCCAGCCAAGCCTGATGCTGACGGGCCCCGGCGCCCGGCTTTCGGGCACGGCGGTGGCCGGCAAGGAGCGCAGCTTCAAGTTCACCGTCTCCAACGCCGGCACCGCTCCGGCCGAGCAGGTGCATCTGGCCGCCAACGCGCCGTCGGGCTGGGAGGTCGACTTCGCGCCGAAAGAGTTGCCGGCGCTTGCCGCCGGGGCCAAGCAGGAGGTCGAGATGCGCCTGACGCCCTCCGACAAGGCGATTGCGGGCGACTACATGGTTTCCGTGCGCTCCAACGCCAAGGGCGCTTCCGACCATGCCGACTTCCGCGTGACGGTCGAGACGTCCACGCTCTGGGGCATCGCCGGCGTCGGCGTCATCGGTTCCGCCCTTCTGGTTCTCGCCCTTGCCGTGACCCGGTATGGCCGCAGATGAGCACCCCTGTCATCGAGGCCCACGGCCTCACCAAGTCCTACGGCGGCGTGAAGGCCGTCGACGGGCTTGATCTCACCGTCAACGCCGGGGAAATCTTCGGGCTGCTCGGCCCGAACGGCGCCGGCAAGACCACCACCATCCTGATGCTCCTGGGCCTGACGGAGCCCACCGCCGGCACGGTGCGCATCCTCGGCCACGACCCGCTGACCGAGCCGCTGGCGGTCAAGCGCGCCGTCGGCTATCTGCCCGACGCGGTCGGCTTCTACGACACGATGACGGCGCGGGAAAACCTGCGCTACACCGCCAAGCTCGCCGGCATTGCCCCGGAAACACGGGAGGAGCGCATTGAAGGCGCGTTGAAGCGGGTGCGCCTGCTCGATGTCGCCGACAGCCGGGTGAAGACCTTCTCGCGCGGCATGCGCCAGCGGCTCGGCCTTTGCGACCTGCTGGTCAAGGGCTGCGAGGTGGCGATCCTGGACGAGCCGACCTCCGGCCTCGATCCGCAATCGACCCAGGAGTTGCTGGACCTCATCAAGTCGTTTGCCAGCGACGGGATGACGGTCCTCCTCTCCTCGCACCTCCTCGGCATGGTGCAGTCGATCTGCCACCGGGTCGCGCTCTTCAACAAGGGCCGCGTCGGCCTGTCGGGCACGGTCTCCGACATCGCGGCCAAGGTGCTCGGCGGGGTCTATTCCATCGAGGTCGAGGCGCACGGCCTCGACCTGCGCGAAACGCTGACGGGAATGGATGGCATCGCCCGCGTCGAGCCCAACGGCGACACTCTGGTCACGATCGACGCGGCGCGGGATCTGCGCGCCGACATCGCCCGGAAGGTGGTGGAGGCCGGCGGCGCGCTGGAGCGGCTCACCATGAGCCGGTCCGACCTCGACGACGTCTATGTGCGCTATTTCGAGGAGGTGGACCATGCCGCGTAACGGTTCGCCCTTCGAGGGCACGATGACGATCGCGCTAAAGGAGGCGGCCGATCATCTTGCCAGCATCCGCATGCATCTCGTCATGCTGCTGGTGCTGCTCACCGCCTTCGGCGCCATCTACGGCGCCATCGGCCAGATCGAGCAGACCGTGGGGCAGGATCCCTTCCTGTTCCTGCGCCTCTTGACCACCGCAAAGGACCCGGTGCCTTCCTTCGTCACCTTCCTCGGCTTCCTCTTACCGCTCGTCTCGATCGCGCTCGCCTTCGACAGCGTCAACGGCGAATACAGCCGGCGCACCATGAGCCGCATCCTGTCGCAGCCGATCTACCGCGACGCGCTCTTGTTCGGGAAGTTCCTCGGCGGCCTCATCGTGCTCGCCATCTGCCTCGTCACGCTGTGGCTGCTGGTGACCGGCATGGGCATCCTCACCCTCGGCCTGCCGCCGAGCGGGGAGGAAATCCTGCGCGGGCTCGGTTTCCTCGTCACCTCGCTCGCCTATGGCGGCGTCTGGCTGGCGCTGGGGCTGTTCTTTTCCACGGTCTTCCGGCAGGCGGCAACCTCGGCGCTGGCGGCCCTCGCGCTCTGGCTGGTCTTTGCGATCTTCTGGGGCATGATCACCCACGCGCTGACGCTCGCCATAGCACCGATCGACCCGACGAACCCGATGACGCTCGTCAACGCCGTGGAGTGGCAGTCGGCGCTCGACCGCATCTCGCCGAACACGCTCTATTCGGAAGCGGCGGCGGCGCTGCTCAATCCGTCGACGCGCTCGCTCGGCCTCGTCTTCCTCAGCCAGATGCAGGGGGCGATCCCCGGCGCGCCGCTTCCCCTCGGCCAGAGCCTCGTTCTCATCTGGCCGCAGCTTTCCGGACTTGCCGCCGCGATGGTGCTGATCTTCACCCTCGGCTACGTGTCGTTCCAGCGGCAGGAAGTCCGGGCCTGACCGACCTTTCCGGGTGTACACGCGACGATCCCCGCGACCACGGCCGCGGGGATTTTTGCTTGTGCGGCGGTCCGGGGCGTTTTCCACGTCCACGAATTCGCCCTTCGGCCCCTCCCCTTGGCCGGACAACCGTCCTATAAGCGGTGCGGCAAAGGTTTTCTTATTTGGGAGTCCGTCAATGTCGGCGCAGGAAAAGGCCAGCTTCGGCTACCGCGACGTGGAGGTCGAGGCCAAGCAGGGCATGGTGGACGAGGTCTTCCACAATGTGGCGAAGCGCTACGACATCATGAACGACGTGATGTCGGGCGGCGTGCATCGCCTGTGGAAGGACGCCTTCGTCTCGCGCCTCGCCCCGCCGCGAAAAGGTCCCCGCCCGTTCAAGGTGATCGACGTTGCGGGCGGGACAGGCGACATCGCCTTCCGCATCGTGGAGCGTTCCGGCGGTCATGCCCGTCCGACCGTGGTCGACATCAACGGCTCGATGCTTGCCGTCGGCCGCGAGCGCGCGGCGAAAAAGGGCTACACCGACATCGATTTCGTGGAAGCCAATGCGGAAGACCTGCCCTTCGAGGACGGGTCCTTCGACGCCTACACGATCGCCTTCGGCATCCGCAACGTGCCGCGCATCGACAAGGCTCTTTCGGAGGCCTTTCGCGTGCTGCGGCCCGGCGGGCGGTTCCTGTGCCTTGAGTTTTCGGCGGTCGACGTTCCCGGCCTCGATAAGATCTACGACCTCTACTCGTTCAACGTCATCCCGAAGATGGGCAAGCTGATCGCCAAGGACGAGGACAGCTACCAGTATCTGGTGGAATCGATCAAACGCTTTCCGAACCAGGAGCGCTTTGCCGAGATGATCCGGCAGGCCGGCTTTTCCCGCGTTTCCTACACCAACCTGACGGGCGGCGTCGCGGCCATCCACGTCGGCGTCAAGATCTGAGGGAAGCAGCAGCCAGATGGCGTTACCCGGCGACCTCTTGCGTCTGGCGCGGGCGGGCTACGTGCTGGCCCGCGAGGGCGTGCTCACCGTCATGCCCTTTCCCCAGCCGATGCCGGCGGGCCTCAAGCTCGCGCTCGTGTTCGCGCGCCTCATCCAGCGCCGGACGGCCGACGAGAAGGACGGTTCGGCCCGCATCACCGCGGCGCTCAACCGGCTGGGGCCTTCCTATGTGAAGCTCGGCCAGTTTCTCGCAACGCGGCCCGACGTCGTCGGCAAGCAGTTCGCCATCGAACTCTCCGCCCTTCAGGACAACGTGCCCGCCTTCGATGACGCGGTCGCGCGGCGCGAAATCGAACTGGCGCTCGGCAGGCCCGTCGAGGCGCTCTTTGCCGAGTTCGGCCCGCCGATCGCCGCCGCCTCGATCGCACAGGTGCACCGGGCCGAAGTGGAGGACGAATACGGAACCCGCAAGCCGGTGGCCGTCAAGGTTCTGCGGCCCAACGTCCAGGCCCGCTTCCTCGCCGATTTGAGTGGCTTTTATCGTGTCGCGCGGCTGGTGGAGCGCTTCCACCGCCCCTCGCAGCGGCTGAGGCCCGTCGCCGTCGTCGATACGCTGGCGCGCTCCGTCGCGCTGGAGATGGATTTTCGCCTGGAGGCGGCAGCCCTTTCCGAAATGGCGGAAAACATCGCCCATGACGAAGGCTTTCGGGTACCCGGGGTGGACTGGACCCGTTCGGCGAAAAGCGTTCTCGTCATGGAATGGATCGAGGGCCGCAAGCTCTCGAATCTCTCCGGCATTGAGGCGGACGGCCACGACATGCCGGCCCTTGGCCGCCTGCTGATGCAGTCCTTCCTGCGCCATGCCCTGCGCGACGGCTTCTTCCATGCCGACATGCACCAGGGCAATCTCTTCGTCGAACCCGACGGGACGCTGGTGGCCGTCGATTTCGGCATCATGGGCCGGCTCGGCGTCAAGGAGCGCCGGTTCCTGGCAGAAATCCTCTACGGCTTCATCATCCGCGACTATACCCGCGTCGCCGAGGTGCATTTCGAGGCCGGCTATGTGCCGCCGCACCACGACGTCGCCAGTTTCGCCCAGGCGCTGCGGGCGATCGGCGAGCCGCTGCAGGGCCATACCGCCGCCGACATCTCCATGGCGCGGCTCCTCAACCAGCTCTTCGAGGTCACCGACCTCTTCGACATGGCGACGCGGCCCGAACTCATCATGCTGCAGAAGACGATGGTCGTGGTCGAGGGCGTCGCCCGCACGCTGGACCCGCATCTCGACATGTGGAAGACCGCCGATCCGGTGGTGCGCGGCTGGATCGAGCGCAATCTTGGCCCCGTCGGGCGGATCGAGGAGGCCGGCGGCCACATCAAGGCGCTGTGGCAGCTGGCCGAGACCCTGCCGGTGCTTGCCGAACGGGCGACCCGCATCGCCGCCCGCTTCGATGCCGACGAGACGGCCGAAAAGGCGGCGATGCACGTCTTCACGCCGATGACCAACGTCGCGCTCTGGATCGGCGCGCTGTCGCTGATGGCGATCGCGATCGGGATGTGGGCGGGTTAGGTCCCGTCTAGATCGCGGGCGGATTGAGGCGGGCGAAGCCTTCCTGCCGGCGGTAGGGCCAATAGGGATAGGGCGCGGCAACCTCACTGGCGGCGTCGAGCCGGGCGATCTGGTCGGCCGCCAATTGCCATCCGACGGCACCCAGATTCTGGCGCAGCTGTTCCTCGTTGCGCGCGCCGATGATGACCGACGATACCGTCGGCCGCGTCAGCAGCCAGTTGAGGGCGATCTGGGGAACGCTTCTGCCCGTTTCCCCTGCGATCTCATCCAGCGCGTCGACGACCCGGTAGAGGTGCTCCTCATCGACCGCAGGCCCGAAATCCGCCGTCTCGTGCAGCCTGCTGCCTTCCGGAATCGGCTGGTCGCGTCGGACTTTCCCGGTGAGGCGACCCCAGCCGAGTGGGCTCCAGACCATAGCGCCGACGCCCTGATCGAGGCCGAGCGGCATCAGTTCCCATTCATAGTCGCGGCCGATCAGCGAATAGTAGGCCTGGTTGGCCACATAGCGCGGGTAGCCATGGCGGTCGGCAGCGGCCAGCGACTTCATCAGCTGCCAGCCGGAGAAGTTGGAAACGCCGACATAGCGGACCTTGCCGGCCCGCACGAGCGTATCGAGCGCCTGCAGGACCTCTTCGACGGGCGTTGCCGCATCAAACGCATGAAGCTGCAGGAGATCGATATAGTCGGTTCCGAGACGGCGGAGCGCCTCCTCGACCGCCCGAATGAGCCGCGAGCGCGACGTGCCGGCCTCGTTAGGCCCCTCTCCTATCGGCAAACCCGTCTTGGTGGAGATGAGAACCTCCTCCCGGCGGCCCTTGATCGCCGTACCGAGAATCCGTTCCGACGTGCCGTCCGAATAAACGTCGGCCGTGTCGAACAGGGTGACGCCCGCGTCCAGGCAGATGTCGACCAGTCGCCGGGCCTCGGCCTCTTCCGTGCGGCCCCAGGCGCTGAAAAGCGGCCCCTTTCCGCCGAAGGTTCCCGTCCCGAGGCTCAGGACCGGGACCTTCAGGCCCGATGCGCCAAGATTGCGATAGTCCATTTTCGTCTCCGATTGCCGTGCAACGGAGCGAAGATGGCGCCTCGCCAACTTTTGAAATAGATTGCCTCAATCACATGATTCATGAATTCAAGTCACATGGCACGCATCGAAACGAACCGATCCGGTGAAATGGAAGTCTTCACGGGCGTGGTGACGTCGGGCAGCTTTTCCGCCGCGGCCGCGACCTTCGGGATGACGCCGTCCGCGGTCAGCAAGCTGGTCACCCGGCTGGAGCATCGGCTCGGCACGCGCCTCTTCAACCGGTCGACGCGCAAGCTCCAGCTCACGGCGGAGGGGTGTCATTTCTACGAGCGCGCGACCCGCATCCTTGCCGATCTCGACGAGGCCGAGCGCTGCGCGGCGGCGGGCGAGAAGCCGCAAGGACGTGTCCGGATCAACACCAGCGCCTCCTTCGCCAACCACATTCTCATCCCGCTCGTCGTCCGGCTTCAAGGCGACTATCCGGACATCGACCTCGAATTCTCCCTGACGGATCGGGTCGTCGACCTTCTCGAGGACCGCGCGGACATCGCCGTTCGCGCCGGACCGATGAAGGCGTCAAGCCTCATCGCGCGCAAGCTTGGGCAGGCAAGGATGATGATCGTCGGTGCCCCGGATTACCTGGCAAGGGCGGGCCATCCGGCTTCGGCGCCGGAACTCTCCCGGCACCTGCGCCTCGGCCACTCGCAAGGGCTCGATACCGATGCTTGGCCGGTGCTGGACGATGGTGAAACAGTTCTTCTGCCGACAAGCGACCGCTGCCGCGCCAGCGACGGCGAAGCGATCCGGCATCTTGCCCTCGGCGGCGCGGGACTTGCCCGCCTGCCGGTCTTCATGGTGCGGACGGATATCGAGGCCGGGCGGCTGGTCCCGGTCATGGAGGAGGCAAATCCCGGCGACGCCAAGGATTTTCACGCCGTCCATGTCGGGCAGGGAGGGCCGTTGCCGGCGCGGGTCCGCGCGGTCCTCGATTTCCTGGCGAGCCACGCCCGGATCCCCAATGACGTCAGGACAGCCTGACCGGATCGCTTTTCGGACCTGCCGGCGGCGGCAGCATCAGATAGCGATCCCGTGCTGATTGGCGAGGTCCTTCAGCGAGACGGCCGGGCGCGGGCCGACATGGCCGATCACTTCCGAGGCGGCAAGGCAGCCGAGCTTGGCCGCGACATGAAGCGGCTGACCGCGCACGAGGCCGGCGATGAAGCCGGCCGCGAACTGATCGCCTGCGCCGGTCAGATCCTCGACCTTCTCCACGGGATAGGCAACGCCGCGCGCCATGTTGCCGCCTTCGACGACCAGCGCCCCCTCCTCGCCGAGCGTGACGACGCCCATGGCGCAGTCCTTGCGCAACTGGTCGAGGGCGGCAAGGCGGGCCGACGTCTGGTAAAGCGCCTTCAGTTCGCTCTCGTTGGCAAAGACGATGTCGACGAGGCCGGTCCGCATCAGATCGAGGAACTCCTCGCGGTAGCGGTCGACGCAGAAGCTGTCGGAGAGCGTGATCGCCGTCTTGCGGCCATTGGCGTGGGCGATCTCGAAGGCCTTGCGGCAGGCATCCTTGGCGAGCGGCGGATCCCAGAGGTAGCCTTCGACATAGGTGACGGCGCTTGCCGCGACCGTCTCCTCGACGATGTCTTCCGGCGCAAGCGTCACGCAGGCGCCAAGGTGGGTGTTCATGGTGCGCTCGCCGTCCGGCGAGATCAGGATGATCGAGGTTGCCGTCGGCGCACCGCCGACGAGCGGCGCCGTCTCGTAGGCAACGCCCTGGGCCTGGATGTCGTGGCGGAAGATCTGGCCGAAGTGATCGTCGGCGACCTTGCCGATATAGGCGGTGCGAAGGCCCAGCGAGGCCGCGCCCGCCGCCGTGTTGCCGGCCGAGCCGCCCGAAGCCTCGATCGCCGGGCCGATCCGGCCATAGAGCGAAGCCGACTGCTCGGCGTCGACGAGACGCATCATGCCCTTGGTCACGTTCTCCTCAACCAGGATATCGTCCTCGATGCGGGCGAGAATATCGACGATGGCGTTGCCGATGGTGAGGAGATCGAACCTTGGATCAGACATGAACCATCCTGTTTCTTGAGAGGAAAATCGTGCCGTTCTTAAAGAAGCCAGTGCCATAGGGCAAGCCGTCGCTCCCGCACCGGGCCGGAACCGGATGGCCATCGCACTGGATTGGCGTTCGCGGACATCCTATCTGTCCGGTCGAAGCCGCCGCCACGTCACGGCGGATCGTCCTGACGCCGAAGGGGAGTTCTTCCGGTTCATGATCCAAAGCGCCACGCTCGCCTTCCGCCAGATCGTCTCGCCGCCCTTCCGAACGGTGCTGTGGCGCTCGCTCGGGCTGACGCTCGCGATGCTGGCCGCCGCCTGGTCGGTCCTTTACGGGACGTTCCACTATTTCGTGGTGATCCCCTATGACTGGCTGCAGACGCTGGTCGACATCATCACGGGCCTCGGCATCGTCGTCGGCCTCGGCTTTCTCATCGCGCCCGTCGCCTCGATGTTCGCCGGCCTCTTCCTCGACGACATCGCGGAGGCGGTGGAGAGCACCTACTATCCGCTCGACGCGCCGGGACGCGCCGTACCGATCGGCGAAGCGGTGATGTCGGCGGTCCGCTTCACCGCCATCGTGATCGTGGTCAACCTCTTCGTCTTCCTGCTGGTGCTGCTGCCCGGCATCAATCTCTTCGCCTTCTTCCTGGCCAACGGCTACCTGCTCGGCCGGGAATATTTCGAACAGGCGGCCGGCCGCTTTCATTCCCGCGACAGCGTCAAGGCGCTACGCGAGCAGCATGGCGGCACGATCTTCCTTGCCGGCCTCGTCATCGCCGGCGTCCTCGCCATCCCCTTCGTCAACCTCTTGACGCCGCTCTTCGCCACGGCCTTCATGGTCCACATGCACAAGCGGCTTACCGGGCGCCGGCCGGTTGCCCAGAAAGATATCGAGGTCCTGCCATGACCACCTCCCCGACCGAAACCGACATTGCCGAGGCTGCCCAACTCGACGTTCTCGGCATCGCGGAAAGCTGGGCGCGCGAGGGCCGCCAGGTGGCGCTTGCCACCGTCGTCGAGACCTGGGGCTCGGCGCCGCGTCCGACCGGCAGCCATCTGGTCATCGATGCCGACGGCAACTTCCGCGGCTCGGTCTCCGGCGGCTGCGTGGAGGGCGCCGTCGTCGCCGAGGCCGTCGACGTGATCGAGACGGGCCAGCCGAAGCTGATGGAATTCGGCGTTGCCGACGAGACGGCCTGGCGCGTCGGGCTTTCCTGCGGCGGGCGCATCGGCGTCTATGTCGAGAAGGTCGCCTGAACCATGGATCTCGAACTTCTTGCCGGCCTCAACGCCGAGCGCAACGCGCGGCGGGCCGCCCTGCTCGTCACCGACATGACCGGCGGTCCCGGCCGGCTCGTCCGCGAGAGCGACGATTTTTCCGCCGATCCGCTGGCGAACGACTTTCGCGAGGCTTTCCGGTCGGGGCGATCCAAACGCATCGAGACCGCCGAAGCCAATGTCTTCATCACCGCCTGCCTGCCGCCGCCGCGCCTCGTGATGATCGGCGCGGTCCATATCTCGCAGGCGCTTTCCCCCGTCGCCCGGATCGCCGGCTTCGACGTGACCATCGTCGACCCGCGCACGGCCTTTGCCACCGAGGACCGCTTCGCCGGCATCCCGCTACATGCCGACTGGCCGGAAACCGTGCTGCCGACGCTGGCGATCGACCGCTACACGGCTCTTGCGGCGCTAACGCACGATCCGAAGATCGACGATTTCGCGCTTCAGCATGCGCTGGAGAAAGACTGCTTCTATGTCGGCGCGCTCGGCAGCCGGAAGACCCATGCCAAGCGCCAGGAGCGGCTTGAGGCGGCAGGCGTATCGGCCGAAGCCTTTGCCCGCATCCATGCCCCGATCGGCCTTGCCATCGGGGCCGTCAGCCCCTCGGAAATCGCCGTTTCGATCATGGCCGAGATCATCGCCACCCTGCGCCGGTCCGCGCCATGAAGATCACCGACCTGCCTGTCGACAAGGCCGAGGGCGCGATCCTCGCCCATGCCGTGCGGGCAGGGCGGACGCTGAAGAAGGGCACGCGGCTCGCGGCGGCGGACATCGAGCGGCTGAAAGCCGCCGCCGTCGAGACGGTCGTCGCCGCCGTGCTGGACGACAGCGACGTCCACGAGGACGAAGCCGCGCACCGGCTCGCCGAGGCCATCGCGGGTGACGGTCTCGACGTGGAGGCGCCGGCAACCGGCCGCTCCAATCTCTTTGCGCGCGAAGCGGGGCTCTTCAAGGTCGACCGGGCAAGGATCGACGCCATCAACCGCGTCGATCCGGGCATCACGGTGGCCACCCGCCCGGCGGACAGGGGGGCCGAAGCCGGCCGCATGGTCGCGACAGTGAAGATCATTCCCTTCGCGGTTCCGCGGGACAGCCTCGAACGCGCGATCGCGATCGCATCCCCGGAGAGCAGGCCTGTGCTTTCCGTAAAGCCCTACCGCCCGCTGCGTGTCGCCGTGATCTCCACGACCTTGCCGACCCTGAAGCCTTCGGTCATCGACAAGACGCTTTCCGTTCTCGCCGAGCGGCTGGCACCGGCTGGGGCGAGCATCGTCGCGGACATGCGGGTGGCGCATGAGACGGCAGCCATCGCGGACGCGCTTCGAGCGCTGAAGGACCAGCCGGATCTCGTGATCCTCTTCGGCGCCTCGGCGATTACCGATATTGCCGACGTCATTCCGGCCGGCCTCACAGCGGCAGGTGGAACGGTCATTCACTTCGGCATGCCGGTCGATCCCGGCAATCTTCTGCTTCTCGGCGACCTCCGTGGCTTGCCGGTCGTCGGAGCGCCCGGCTGCGCGCGCTCGCCGCGCGAGAACGGCTTCGATTTCGTGCTGGAGCGGCTGCTGGCCGGCGACCGTGTCGGGCCGGACGACATCATCGGCATGGGCGTCGGCGGCCTCCTGATGGACATCGTCACGCGCCCCGCGCCGCGCAGCGGCATCGCTCAGGTCGAGGACAGGCACGAACCCCATGTTGCCGCCCTTGTCCTGGCGGCCGGCCGCTCCTCGCGCATGGGCGCCAGCAACAAGCTGCTGGCCGAGGTCGACGGCGAGGCCATGGTACGCCATGCCGCCAGGGCGGCGCTTGGCAGCAAGGCGCGCTCCGTCACGGTCGTCACGGGGCACATGGCCGAGGAGGTCGAGGCCGCCGTGGCCGACTTCGATGTCGAGGTCACCCACAACCCCGATTTCGCCGATGGGCTGTCGACCTCGCTCAAGGCCGGGCTGATGGCCGTCCCGGAGGATGCGGAGGCGGTCGTCGTCCTGCTTGGCGACATGCCACGGATTTCGTCGGCCATGATCGACCAGTTGATCGGCGCCTACGATCCCGCGACGGGCGCGCTGATCGCCCTGCCGGTGCATGAGGGCAAGCGCGGCAACCCGGTGCTCTGGTCGCGGCGGTTCTTCGACGATCTCATGGGTCTGGAAGGAGACGTCGGAGCCCGCCATCTGATCGCGACGAACAAGGACGCGGTCGTGGAAGTCGAACTGGATGACGCGATCACGCTCGATATCGACACGCCGGACGCGCTTGCCGCCATCGGCGGGCGCCAGCGGGCCTGACAACCGGCGATTTATTCGTCTTCGCCGAAGCGGTCCTCGACGAGGCTTGCGATGGCCGAGAGTGCTTCTTCGGCTTCAACGCCGGAAACCTTGACCTCGATCGTGCAGCCGATCGCGGCGGCCAGCATCATCAGACCCATGATCGACGTGCCAGATACCGTCTGGCCGTCCTTGCTGACCTCGACCTCCGCGTCGAAGCGGTCGACGCATTGCACGAATTTCGCCGAGGCGCGCGCGTGCAGGCCCTTGCGGTTGCAGATTTTGAGTTTGCGGCTGAGGGGATGCGTGCCGCTCTTAGCGGCTGCAAGCGGCTCTTCGGTCATTGGCCGGACAGCACCTGACTGGCGACGTTGATGTATTTGCGGCCGGCATCGCGCGCATCCGTCACGGCCGCGGCCAGCGGCTTGTCATTGCGGACGCTGGCCAGCTTGATCAGCATCGGAAGGTTGACGCCGGCGATCACCTCGATGGCGTCGTGGTCCATGACGGAAATGGCGAGATTGGAGGGCGTGCCGCCGAACATGTCGGTCAGCAGCACCACACCCTCGCCGTCATCGACGGCCTCGACAGCGTGGAGAATGTCATGGCGGCGCTGTTCCATGTCGTCGTCGGGACCGATGCAGATGGTCTCCAGATGCGACTGCCGGCCCACCACATGTTCCAGCGCGGCCCGAAACTCGTCGGCCAGCCGCCCATGGGTCACCAGAACCAACCCGATCATTGTGAACGATACCCCCTACCGCAGGCCTTCTCCCCGCCTGCCTCCGCCGTTCGGCCCGACCGAAAACACCATCGGGACACCATCGCGGTCACTATTAGCTCGCATGAATGCCACATCGCCGCAGCCGTTTCCAGTCGGCCAAAGCCGCCAAGTGCCGATTTCTTCGGCAGATGCCGCATTGCGGCATCAGTCGGGCGGCCTTCCGGCAACAGGGCGAGAGGGGTCCGGCCGCCGTCAGACGGGCGGATCGAGATGGCGCAGCATGGTCCGGACGGTCAGGGCGGCCACGGCCAGATCCATTCCCTCGCCCATGGCGGCGAGTTGCAGTCGCGCAAGGGCGATGCCCTCGATCTCGGTCCGGCTTTCGGCCGGTTCGGGCATGCGGGGCATGGCGGAGGCCGGCCCGAGGTCCACGACCAGAGAGAGCGTGCACTCGGGCTCGCTCGGCCACTTGAGAATGCCGACACCGCGAAGCTCGATGAGGCCGGCGATCGTCTCCGGCACCCGGGCGATCAGCGCGTCGCCCGTCCGTTCGATGATGACACGGTCGTCGGCGACGAGCGCCGCCGATCGGCCGAGTTCCGCCTCATGCTCCAGCAGCGCGAGGGTCAGCACCGACTTGCCGGCGCCGGAGCCGCCACGGATGAGGACGCCGTGGCGACCGAGGCGCAGAGCGTTGGCGTGAAGGGTCGGGGACCGGCCGCGCAACCGCCTATCCTTCGGCCGGCAGGGTCACGATGAAGCGGGCGCCGAGGATGACGTCATGATCCTTCGGATCGCGGCGGTTGGTGGCGACGATCGTTCCGCGGTGCGCCTCGACGATCTGGCGCGAGATCGACAGGCCGAGGCCGGAATTGTTACCGAAACTCTCGCCCTCGGGGCGGTCGGTATAGAAGCGCTCGAAGATGCGGTCGACGACCTCGGTGCGAATTCCCGGCCCCTCGTCATCCACCGTGATGGTGAAAGTGTCGGCCTTGCGGGTGACGGTCACCGTCACCTTGCCGCCGGGGGGCGAGAAGGAGCGGGCATTGTCGATGAGATTGTTGACGACCTGACCCAGACGAATGTCGTGACCAAGGACGAAGAGATTCCGCCGGTCCGTGTCCTTGCCGAAGGCGAGCCGCACGCGGGCGGAGTCCTGCGGCCCGATTTCGTTGGCCAGATTCACGACGCCCGTCAGCAGCGCGCCGATGTTGACGAGTTCGGAATCCTCCCTGGCAAGTTCCGCGTCGAGGCGGGAGGCGTCGGAAATGTCGGAAATCAGCCGGTCCAGCCGGCGCACGTCATGCTGGATGATTTCCATCAGCCGCTCGCGGCTGGCGTCGTTCCTCGCCAGTGGCAGGGTCTCGACGGCACTCCTGAGCGAGGTCAGCGGGTTCTTGAGTTCGTGCGACACGTCGGCGGCGAAGCGCTCGATCGCCTCCATGCGATTGAAGAGCGCGTTGGTCATTTCGCGGAAGGAACGGGCAAGATTGCCGATCTCGTCCTGGCGATCGGAAAAATCGGGAATTTCGCCGCGCGATTTCGCGCCCCGGCGCACCCGGTCGGCCGAGGCGGCAAGACGGCGCAGCGGCGCCGCAATGGTGCCGGCGAGGAGGATCGACAGGATCGCCATGACGCCGGCCGCAACCGAGAAGACGCGCACGATGGCAAGGCGTTCGGCCTCGACGATGGAATCGATGTCGCCCCCTTGCGTGGAGAGCAGCAGGGCGCCGACGACGGAGCGGAAGCGCTGCACGGGAACGGCGACCGAGACGATCAGCTCGCCCTTATCATTCACCCGCACGACGCTCGCCGGCGCACCGGAGAGCGCGGTCGCCACCTCCGGATACCCCTTGCCGTCCGAGCCGCTGCGCTCCTCGTAGACGGCCAGATCGCCGCGCCGGAACCAGTATTTCAGCTCTTCCCACCATCGTGCGATGATCCCGGGATCTTCGTTGGCCGGCGGCGGCAGGTCGAATCGCAGCACCTGCCCGCGGGAATAGAAGAAGCGCGAATCGAGCAGGAGGAAGCCCTCGCGGTCGTAGATTCTCGCCCGTGTGCGCGTCGGCGAAATCAGACGGCGGAGAATCGGCGCGACGCGTTCGGGATTGATCGGGAAGTCGAGTCCCTGCGGATTCTCGTCGAGCCCCTGCGGCGGCGCATCCGCCTGCATCTGCATGAGCTTGTCCGGGTCGATCGTGATCGAATCGGTCTCGACCGTCGCCGAGGCCGCGATCGCGCCGGCGATGATCTCGCCCTGCGTCAAAAGGCTCGCCACCCGGGCGTCGATGAGGCCGGCACGGAACTGGTTGAGATAGAGAATGCCGGACACGAGCGCCAGAAGCCCGGCCAGATTCAGAACGAGAATGCGCCGCGTCAGCGAGGAAAAGGCATGCGACGACATGTTGTGGAAGAAGCGGGCAAGGGCCAGCCGCCACCAGCGCCGCTTGCGCGGGCCGGTTGGCTCCGAGGGCCATATCGGCTCGTCGAGGTCTTCCGGTTCGGCGTCGGCCCGGTCGTCACGCTCGGGCAACGTCGGGTCTTCTCTTCGCGGAACAACCGACGAAGGGTCGCCGTCAATCTGCGATCTTGCCCCCTCGTAGTCGGCTGTCGACATCATCCATCCAACGTTGTGGCTGCCCGACGCGATTTCTCCCCGTCCTCCGGCACCGATGCCGCGCTGCCTCGTCCAGCCGCAAGGCGGTCATGTTTCGGCGCGCGGACCTGCGACGGACGGTCCCGAACCGATCCGCCCGCAGGCTTCCCTAGCTACGCCGGGTGGCCGACCTCGGCAAGTGGGGGCCACACGATTGCGGCGGAAACCGGCTCACATTTCGCGGAAGCGGTATCCGACGCCGTAGAGCGTCTCGATCATGTCGAAGTCGTCGTCGATTGCCTTGAACTTCTTGCGCAACCGCTTGATATGGCTGTCGATCGTGCGATCGTCGACATAGACCTGATCGTCGTAGGCGGCATCCATCAGCGCATTGCGGCTCTTCACCACGCCGGGGCGCTGCGCGAGGGCATAGAGAATCAGGAACTCCGTCACGGTGAGCGTCACGTTCTGGCCGTTCCAGGTGCAGGTGTGGCGCTCGGGATCCATCATCAGCGGGCCGCGATCGATGTTGCGCGCGGTGTCTGTGACCTTCGGCGCCGACGGATCGCGCGGGCTGATGCGGCGCATCACGGCCTTGACGCGCTCGACCAGCAGGCGCTGCGAGAAGGGTTTGCGGATGAAATCGTCGGCGCCCATCTTGAGGCCGAAAAGCTCGTCGATCTCGTCGTCCTTGGAGGTCAGGAAGATGACCGGCATGTCGGACTTCTGGCGCAGCCGGCGCAGGAGTTCCATGCCGTCCATGCGCGGCATCTTGATATCCAGGATGGCCATGTCCGCCGGCGCCTTGGCAAGGCCGTCCAGTGCGGAGGCGCCATCGGTATATGTGTCGACGCGGTAGCCTTCCGATTCGAGCGCGATGGAGACAGAAGCAAGAATGTTCCGGTCGTCGTCGACCAATGCGATGGTTGGCATATCGTCTTTCGTTCTTTCGGGCCGTCTCGGGTCACCGGCTTGCCGCCTTGCGGCATCCCCCTGCATAACCGATCGCGACCGTGCGCCTCTTCCGGCGTCCACAGGCCGGATCTTTCGAAGATGGCTGCTTTTTTCGCCGGAAGAATACGCATAAAATAAGGCATTCACCGCAAAATAGCGACAGCCTCAGCGAGCAGGGCTGGCGTTTTCGCCGCAAATCGGAAACTGTGCCGCGAGCCAGACACCGCCCTCAACGGCAACGGACCTCTCCATGACCGACCGGCCTGACCAATCCTTCGACGCTGCCGGGACAGCGCGCCGCATCCTGACGCAAACCGGGACAGCAGCCCTTGCGAGCCTTGGAGACGCCGGCGCTCCCTTTGCCAGCTTCGTGACCGTGGCGCCCGATGCGGCCGGCTGTCCCCTGCTGCTGCTCTCGCAGCTTGCCGTCCACACCCGCAATGTCGAGCGCGACGGGCGAGCCTCGCTGCTCCTCGTCGCGCCGGGCGGCGAAGGCGGCGATCCGCTGGCCGGTGCCCGCCTGACGCTCGAGGGCCATATCGTCAAGCTCCCGAAGGACAGCGAAGAGGCCGCCGACGCGCGCGCATCCTTCCTCGCGCGCCACCCGGAGGCCGAAGGCTACGCCGGCTTTTCGGACTTTTCCTTCTACAGGCTCGACATCAGCGGCGGGCATCTGGTCGCCGGCTTCGGGCGGATCGTCTCCCTTTCGCCGGAGGACCTGAGAACCGACAGGGCCTGACGGCGCGCCGCCCGGCATCCGGAGCGCGGCGGCCGATCCTTCTTCAGTGCTCCCGACAGTCAGGTCATCGAACTTTCGCCGTCTTGTGCGTACAAGATCGGCGTTCGGCCGGATGACCTCGAGGGATCCGTGAATGTCGATTGTCGACCTACGGGCAATATGATTTCATAGACAGCATACTTTCGGCGCGACCGCACAGAATGCGCCCCGTGTTTGCGTTTATTTCTTAGAGGTCGTGCCTTGAGACCATCCAAGCGCCATTCCGAGATCCTCCGTATCCTGCACGACAACGGCACCACGACGATCTCAGATCTCGCGGACCGCCTCAGCGTGTCCCTGGAGACGATCCGGCGCGACGTGAAGCCGCTTGCCGTCGAAGGACTCATCATCAAGATGCACGGGGCGGTCGCCCTGCCCGAGCGACAGAGCGAAGCCCCCTTCGAGCGGCGCATGCGCGAGCATTCCGAGGCCAAGCGCGCGATCGCAAGGCGGGTTGCGGGCCTTGTTGCCGACGGCGATTCGCTGATGATGGACACGGGGACGACGACGAGCTTCGTCGCCAGGGCGCTGACCGTCAAACATGACCTGACCGTCGTCACCAATTCCGCCGATATCGCGCGGATTCTCTCCGGTGTCAGCAGCAACAGGGTCTACATGGCCGGCGGCGAGATCCGGGGCGACAACGGAGCGGCTTTCGGCACGCCGGCGCTCGATTTCGTCCGCAGGTTCAGCGTCCGCCACTCGATCATCACGATCGGCGCCATCGATCCCATATCGGGCCCGATGGACTTCGATTTCGAGGAGGCCGAGTTCGCCGCCGAGGTCCTGAAGCGCGGCGAGAACAGGGTCATCGTCACCGACGCCATGAAGTTCAACCGCTCGGCCCTCGTCCGGGTGTGCGACTTCGACGATATCGACGCCATCATCTCCGAGGCGATGCCGCCGCCGGAACTCGCGCGCGTTCTCGACGCGCATGGCGTGCCGGTGCTTCTGGCCGATGACCTGGAAGAAACCGCGCCGCCTCAGCTTCCGGCCCGCTGACGGACACGGTCGGTCAGTCGATCGGCGGGCATTCTTTTTACGGCTAAGAAAGAGTTTACGCGCGCGGATGTGCCTTTTCGTAGGCGTCGAGAAGCCGGGAGGTGTCGACGCCGGTATAGACCTGCGTCGTCGAGAGGCTGGCGTGACCCAGCAGTTCCTGAATGGTCCTGAGATCGCCTCCTCCCGCCAGCAGATGGGTGGCGAAGGAGTGGCGAAGGGCATGGGGCGTCGCCCCCTCCGGCAGGCCGAGAGCCCCGCGCAGCCGTTCCATGGTGAGCTGGATGATCCGGGCGCTCAGCCGGCCGCCCTTTACCCCGACGAACAGCGGGCCCTCTGGCGCAAGCGCATAGGGGCAAAGCGCCAGATAGTCGGCGATTGCCCGGCCGACCGTCGGCAGGACCGGCACGATGCGGGTCTTGCCACCCTTGCCGGTCACGCGCATGGCTCCGCCGGACACCGGCGGGCAGTCGGACCGGTTGAGGCCGACGGCCTCGCCGATACGCAGGCCTGCGCCATAGAGCAGCATCAGGACGGCGGCATCGCGCGCGGCGACCCAAGCCTCCTCGGCGGGCTGCTCGTCCGCGTCAACGACGCGCAAGGCATCGGACGCCGCAAGGGGCCTTGGCAGGCGATGCGGCTTCTTCGGCGTGCGCGCCGCGCTGGCAGCGGCCGATGAGGCCAGGCCCTCGCGCTCCAGGTGGCGGATAAAGGAGCGCACACCGGCCATGATGCGCGACAGTGTCGTCGCTCCGGCTCCCTCAGCCCGACGACGGGCGAGAAAGGCGCGAAAGTCGGCCGGCCGCAGGTCGGCGATATCCTTCGGCGACGGCGGCGCTCCCAGATGCGACGTGAGGAAGGAGGCAAACTGGCGGAGGTCACGCTCGTAGGCCTCGCGCGTCTTCGGGGAGAGGCGCCGTACGCCGGCAAGGCCGTCCAGCCAGCGCCCGACCTCGGTTGCCAGGGCCGGCGTCATGATGACGATCGGGGCGGAAGACGTCGGCATGGCGGAATTGACCGGTTGGAGGAGCCGCTGTTAGCGCCGTCCACGCTGTCCGAAAATGCTTGATGCACGGTGAACGCCGCTATCGTCAGGTCGCCGCACGACCTGATCCTCCCGGCAAAAGGCAAGAAACGCAAAGACTTAAGCTCCTGCCCAGCGATGCGTCGATCGTGTGGTTATTTTGTGCAACCTTAAATATTGCACACGCGGCTTGAAGGTATAGACTTCCTCATTGGGGGAGGACATTGCCATGACAGCCAGAGCAAGTCTTATTTCTCTTGCACTCGCGACTGCCGCGCTACTGGCCGGGACCCTTGCGGCATCGGCGACCTGCTCCTGCCGGTTCCAGGGCAGCGAATGGAAGCTCGGCGAGCGCGCCTGCATCACTCTCGGCAACAAATCCGTGATGATGGAATGCCGCATGAACCAGAATGTGACCTCGTGGGCGCCCCTCAAGGGCGGATGTCCGAAGTTGAGCCTGGCATCGCCGATCGAAGACCTGGAGTTGGCCGCCTGGGGGGACTCCTCTCCGGCTCCCGTCAAGGCTTCGGCGCATTCGCATGTGATGCATTACTGACCGTCCGATGGCCGGCGATCGGAAGACGCGGCCATCAGTCTGACGGCCGCGTGTCGTCGGACCTTCACGCGGCGCTCGCCGCCTCGCTTTCGGCGACCTCGCGATTGAGCGTCACATAGTCGATCTTGCCGGTGCCGAGCAGCGGCAGCGCCTCGACCACCTGCACCTCGGCGGGCATCATCAGTTCGCTGGCGCCCTTCTCCTTCGCAAAAGCCTGGAAGTCGCCCCGGCTCGCCTTCTTTTCGGTCGTCAACAGAATGAGCCGTTCGCCCTTGCGCGGATCCGGCCTTGCGACCACCGCGGAGGCTGCCCCCGGCCAGAGCTCGACGGCGATCTTCTCGACGGCGGCGAGCGAGACCATCTCGCCTCCGATCTTGGCGAAGCGCTTGGCGCGGCCCTTGATGGCGATGAACCCCTCCGTATCGATCGCGACGATATCGCCGGTGTCGTGCCAGCCCTCGTGCGGCGGCTGAAGCTCGCGCGGGCGGTCGTTCATCAGATAGCCGAGCATCACATTCGGGCCCCGCACATGCAGGCGGCCCCCCTCGGTGATGCCGTCGACGGCCTCAAGGCGGGCCTCCATGCCCGGCAGCATGCGACCGACCGTGCCAAAGCGATTGAACATCGGCGTGTTGAGGGCAAGCACCGGCGCCGTTTCTGTCACGCCGTAGCCTTCGAGCACGCGCAGGCCGAATTTTTCCAGCCAGACGCGGCGGGTCGCGTCGCGTACCGGTTCCGCACCCGCCACGACGTAGCGCAGCGAGCGGAAATCATAGGCGTGGGCCGAGCGGGCGTATCCGGTGAGGAAGGTGTCCGTGCCGAAGAGCGCCGTCGCATTGGTGGCGTAGACGAGTTCGGGGATGATCCGGTAGTGCAGCGGCGTCGGGTAGAGATAGACCGGCACGCCCGAGACGAGCGGCAGGATGGTCGACGCCGTCAGGCCGAAGCTGTGGAACAGCGGCAGGACGTTGAAGATCTTGTCCTCGCGGCCGAAGTCGATCCGGGCGGCAACCTGCGCGACATTGGCGATCATGTTGGTGGAGGAGAGCACGACGCCCTTCGGCGCGCCTTCCGACCCGGACGTGAAGAGGATCGCGGCCGCATCCTCGCCCTTGCGGGGCACGAGCGGCGTCTTCCACTTCCAAAGGGCACCGAGCTTGTCGGCAAGGGTGATATCGCCCCGGATATCCTCCAGGTAGACGATCCCGACATGGCCCTCGAGCCCGGCGATGAGTTTGTCCAGCTTGCCCTTTTCGATGAAGACGCGTGAGGTCAGGATCGTCTCGACACCGGAGGTCCTGCAGGCGGACAGAATGTTGGCCACCCCGGCGGTGAAATTGATCATCGCCGGCACGCGGCCGGCCGAGGCGAGCGCCAGCACGGTCGCGACCGTGCCATTGGCCGTCGGCAGCAGGACGCCGACCGCGCCGCCGACAGGGGCAAAGCCCGTCAGCTTGCCGCCGAGCGCGCGGGCGCCGACCAAAAGCTTGCGATAAGTGAGCGCGCCGGACACCGGGTCCTCGACGGCAACGCGTCCCGGACCATGCTCCTTGGCCGCCGCGACCACTGCCGCATGGATCGACCGGTCGATGGGCGTCGTGCGGAAGATGAGATCCGACATGACCGAATAGAGGCTCGCCCCGGCGGCCTGGCGGCGGAAGCGGCCGCGCAGATCGTCGTTCACCTCCAACTTGACCGGCGGCAGGATCGTCACGGTCACCTTGGGGAACCAGCGGCGGCGGACCTGGCCGTCAGTGAGGTAGGAAAAGGGCGTCGCCTCAAGGCCCTCGATGCGGACCGGAACGACGTCCGCGTTGGTCTTGTCGGCGATGAGACCGGCGCCATCATAGACCTTCATCAGGCTGCCGGTGCGGGTGATGCGGCCTTCGGGGAAGATCACCAGCGTCTCGCCCTCGTCGACGACCTTGATCAGGCTGCGGGTCGCCATCGGACGGGTCGGATCGAGCGGCATCGCGCGGGTGAGCTTGACGAAGGGCTTCACCCACCATTTCTGGGCGATGGTGTGATCGATGGCAAAGACCGGGTCGTTCTCCAGGATCGCGAGCGCGGCCGCACCATCCAGCAGGCTGACGTGGTTGACGGCGATCACGGCCTTCTTGCCGGCCTTGGCGATATTCTCCCGGCCGCGCACTTCCATGCGGAAGACGATGCGGAAGAAGAGGAAGAGGAAATCGCCGAAGAGGCTCGTCGGCATGGCTCTCGCGATCCAGATGGCGGCGGCGAGCGCGACCGCGGCAAGGCCGAGGAAGACCATGCCGACGCTGGCGCCGGCGGCCTGGGCAAGGCTCATGACGATGGCGCCGCCGACCATGAAGGCGGCATTGAGGATGTTGACGGCGGCAACGACGCGGGCGCGGCGGTCTTCCGGCGCCCAGGCCTGCACGGCGGCGAAGGACGGCACGACGAAGAGGCCGCCGGCCATCGCCAGCACGGCGAGGTCGATCGCCACATGCCAGGCAATGCCCTGCTGGAAGAAGGTCGCGATATCCATGCCCCGGGCAACCGGCTCGTGACCGAGCACGGTGAGGCCGAGATCGAAGGACGCTAGCGCAATGACGAGCGAGGCGATCGGCACCGGGATCAGCACGATGCGACCGTTGCAGAGCCAGGAGGCAAGGGCGGAGCCGAGGCCGATGGAGACGGCGAAGATGGTGAGATAGGCCGAAATGACCGTCTCGTTGCCGCCGAGGATGGCGTCGACCAGCGAGGGCAGCAGCGCCATGGCCACCGCGCCCATCAGCCAGAAGATCGAGACGATGATGCCGCCGCGCCAGAGCTTCCAGTCGGACTTCAGCTCGCTGACCAGATCCCAGGTCGAGCGGGCGATATTGAGACGAACCTTGAGGTCCGGGGCCTTTTCGCCGGTCCTCGGGATCATGCGGGCGGAGATCCAGCTGATCAGAGAGAAGATCATCAGGATGACAGCGATGCGGATCGGGTCGCGGCCGGAAAAGGCGATGGAGGCGAGCACGGTGCCGGCGACGATGGCGATGAAGGTCGCCGCCTCGACGAGCGCGTTGCCGGAGGGCAGTTCCTCGGTCTTCAGGTGGTCCGGCAGGATGCCGTATTTGATCGGCCCGAAGAGGGCGCTGATGGCGCCGAAGAGGAAGAGCGCAAAGAAAAGGACGGGCACGGACTGCAGCAGGAAACCCGTCACCGCGACGCCGGCCGCGCCGATCTCGGCGAATTTCAACCGCTTGGCGATGACCGCCTTGTCGTAGCGGTCGGCGATCTCGCCGCCGAGAGCGGACAGGAAGAAGAAGGGGAAGATCAGCACCGCACCGGCAAGCGTCACCAGTGCCTCGCCGGTGGAGCCGCCGATCTGGTGCAGAATCAGGAAAACGAGCGCATTCTTGAGGAAGTTGTCGTTGAGCGCGGAGAAAAACTGACAGGAAAAGAGCGGTGCAAACCGGCGCGTGCGGATCAGTTGTCCCATCATGGCCTTGATCTCCTCCACCGTCCCGGGCCTTTTGCCGGGCGGTCCCCTCGGGGTCCATATGTGTCAGCCCCCGGCCGTTTCACGCAAGCTGGAACGGGGAAATGGCGCGTTCGTGTTGCGGCAGCGTGACCAAAGAGCTATGAACATCGTTCATTTGCTACACTAGCACGAAGCAAAGTTCAGGCAAGCGGAAAATTGAACATTGTTCATTTTCCTCCAGGATGCGGAAAATCTGCCATGACCAGCCGACGCGAGGCGCAGCGCGACGCGCTCATCACCACCGCCGAAACCATCATCTCGCAGAAGGGACTTGGCGCGCTCAGGGCCCGCGACCTCGCCACCGAGGTCGGCTGCGCGGTCGGCGCCATCTACACCTATGTGGAAGACCTCGACGAACTGGTCCTGCGCGTCGGCGTGCGCACGCTCTCCCGGCTCGGCGAGGCGTTGCAGGCAACCACGGCCGAAACGTTGGATGCGAGCCCGCGCGAGCAGCTGACCGCGATCGCCCTCACCTATGCCGATTTTGCCGCCGGCAACGTCAACCTCTGGCGCGCGCTGTTCGAGTTCCGCCTTTCGGCACATCAGCAGCTTCCCGAGTGGTCTGCAGGTGCACAGACCAGTCTGTTCACCTATCTTGACGCACCGCTGAAGACGCTGCTGCCCGATCTGTCCGACGAGGACCGTCAGCTTCTGGCGCGCACGCTGTTTTCCGCCGTCCACGGCGTCGTGGCCCTCGGGCTGGAAGATCGCCATGTGGCGGTGCCGCGCGCGGCGCTGCATGCGCAGATCCGCATGCTGGTCGCCGCGCTGGCCGTCGGTTTGCCCGAAGTGCGACAGGGAGGATGACGCAGCACGCGTCAACGGGCGGCCTACGGCTTTTCGTCCGTCGCCATCTGGCCGAACGCACGTCGCACTCGATGCTATTGATGCGACATGCTTCGGGTTTTTGTTTCGTCGCGTGTTTTTGGCCGAAAACCGGATACCACTTTTCGGAACACGCTTTAATGTATGCCACATGATGGATTTCACGAACCTCGATCTCTCCTTCCTCGACCCAGTGCTGCTTGGCCGGCTGGCCTTCACGCACAAGGCGCCGACGAAGCCGCCGCTGCCGCCGGGGCGCAACAGCCTCGGGCTTTCGGAAAAGCGCGACGCAATCCTCTATGTGCCCGAAGGCATCGATCCGGCGACGCCCACCCCGCTCCTCGTCCTCTTTCACGGCGCGGGCGGCGGGGCCGGCATCATGCTGCCGAACTACGAGCCGCATGCAGACGCCCGGAAATTCCTGATCCTCGCGCCGCAGTCGATCTATCCGACCTGGGATCTGGTGATCGCCGGCAACGGGCCGGACCGCGAGCGGCTCGACACCGCGCTCACCATCGTCGCCGATCATTTCACGCTCGATCCGGCGCATCTTGCCTTCGCCGGCTGGTCGGACGGCTGCTCCTATGCCCTCTCCATCGGTCTCACCAACGGGCGGATTGTCAGCCACATCATCGCGATGTCGGGCGGGTTTCTTGCCGTCACCGCGCCGGAGGGCGAGCCGAAGATCTTCATCTCGCACGGGCGCCACGACGAGCAGCTTCCGGTCGAGGTCGCCGGCCGCGGCAAGGCGGAGCAGCTCAAGCAGGCCGACTATGACGTGACCTATGTGGAGCACGACGGGCCGCACAAGATCCGCGCCGACGTGGTGGAGCAGGCGGTGGGCTTCTTCCTCGACTGAGATCTGTAGGGGTAGAGTTACCCCTCGTCCTTCACCGACTTTCGAATTTCGGCCATCAACCGATCCAGCGTTTCCGGCGGCAGGCGGCCGACATGGCGGGCGAGCAGGTTGGCAAGCTCTGTCGCGCGCGGGTCGAGGCCGGCGGTGTCGATGGTGATCTTCGGGTCGGAGACCTCCGCAAGCCGCTGCAATTCCTCCGCTTCGTCCCAGATCACGTTGAAGAAGGCGATGATGCGCTGGACCATGAACCAGGTCGGCCGGCCGCGCTTGCCGTGCTCCAGCGCGCTCAGATAAGCCGGCGAAACATCGAGCGCCGCCGCCATCTGGCTCAAGGTGATCTTGCGCCGGCGGCGCAGCTCGCGCAGCCTCGCTCCGAAGGGCGTCATGCCGTCCCGCTTCCTTTTCGATTCCGTCGCTGCGACACCGAGCCCCGGCTGACCGCATGACCGTCGTGAGCCTGTCGCCGCGGACCATGGCAGCCGGACCTTGGGGTTGCCACGGTCTTTCCGCCCGGTCCGTTTCATCCTATGGAAGGGCCAAGCCTTTATGCAATATCGAGGATCGACCGCGATGACGCAGTCAACACCGGCCGGCGAACCGGCCCTCCGCCAGATCACGCTCTACGAGGCGATCGGCGGCGAGCCGACCGTCGACCGCCTGACCCGCCGCTTCTACGAGCTGATGGACACGCTGCCGGAGGCGGCCGCCTGCCGCGCCATCCACCCGGAAAGCCTAGAGGGCAGCCGCGAGAAGCTCTTCATGTATCTCACCGGCTGGCTCGGCGGGCCGCAGCTTTTCGTCCAGAAGCACGGCGCACCGATGCTCCGAGCACGGCATCTGCCCTTTTCCATCGCCGAAGAGGAACGGGACGGCTGGCTTGTGTGTTTCAACCAGGCGCTCGACGAGACCGTGGCAAACGAGCGCGTGCGGGAAATGATCCGCGAGAATGTCACCAAGCTCGGCTATCATATGCAAAACCGGACGTGATCCCGGGCCGAGGCATCATGGAGGCGGCGATGATGACCCGATCGAAAGCAGCATGCGTTCTGGCTCTCACTGGCACGCTGCTCGCCGGCGGCATGCCGACGCCGGCCGCCTTCGCCGCTGACGGCGACCCCGTAGCCGGGGCCGAGTCCTTCACCCGCGCCTGCCAGCGCTGCCACCGCTCACCCGAGCAGCTCATGATGCAGGTCGACGGGGCAACGCCCGAAGACAAGACGCAGACGCTCGGCGTCCTGCTGCCCGCCCACCACGCCGCCGACGCGACGCTGCGCGCCAACATCATCGCCTACCTCCTGTCCCTCTGAGGCCCCGCCGCACCGGATGCTGACTGGACCGGCCAAAAAAAAAGCGCACCCCTATTGCGGATAAAAAATATCCATGATTATTATTATCCACGAACGGAGAATGCCATGAAGCTTGGAGATGGCGTCGAGGCCGCGATCCACTGCTGCGCGGTTCTGGCGGGAACGGGACAAGACGCGACGATTTCCGCCGGCGACCTTGCCGAGCATCACGGGGTCTCGGCGAGCTATCTCGTCAAGCACCTGAAGCGGCTTGTCGCCGAGGGGATTCTGGAGTCCGTGCCCGGCCCCGCCGGCGGCTACCGCCTCGGCCGGGCGGCGGAGGCGATCACGCTCGCCGACATCGTGCTGGCCGTCGAGGGCCGGGAGCCGGCCTTCCGCTGCGCCAACATCCGCCGGCGCGGGCCGAGCCCGCTGCCCGACGACGCCTATCTGAGGCCCTGCGGCATCGCGGCGGCGATGCTTTCTGCCGAGCGGGCCTATCGCGAGGCGCTTCAAAAGACGCGGCTTTCCGACCTCGTCACGGAGTTTCTGGAGACCAGCGACCCGCGCGTGCTTGAGCGCGGCTGCGCCTTCGTGGAGCGCGCCCGCCGTCCGCAACCGGCTTCCGGGTGAGAATGCAATCCGGCGGCGTTCGAGGCCGCCGGACAGAGAGGCCTGTCCTCACGGAAAAGGCCCTCCGCTGTCGTCATTCCCGCGAAGACGGGAACCCAGCCCGCCGCGAGGATGGCCGTCGTGAGAACAGTCGGCGCGAACCCCACCGATGCTCTTCCCGCAAGGAGCGACGTCTGCGCTTCCCGCAAATGATCATCCCGGCCGATTGCTGGGTTCCCGCCTTCGCGGGAATGACGACAAACGAGAGGGTCTTTCAAGTCGCCCGGCGACTGCCACAGCCGTGCCAGCAACCGCCCCGCCGAGGCCGGCGGCAGCCAACCCCAACCCATCACCCCCAAAGGAGAAAAGCCATGAAAGCCAGACTGAACCATTTTGCCACCGCGCCGGAACTGATGCAGGCCGTGGTCACCCTGAGCAACGCGGTCAACGAGAGCGGGCTGGAGGCGAGCCTCCTCCATCTCGTCAAGCTGCGCGCCTCGCAGATCAACGGCTGCTCCTTCTGCGTGGAGATGCACAGCCGCGAAGCGCGGCAGGACGGCGAGCGCGAGGAGCGGCTCTACCTGACCTCGGCCTGGCGTGAATCGCCGCTCTTTTCGGAGCGCGAGCGCGCCGCGCTGGCCTGGACCGAGGCGCTGACCGAGATCGCCGGGCGCGGCGTCAGCGACGAGGCCTATGACACGGTGCGCGGGCAGTTTTCGGACAGCGAAGTGACGAAGCTTTCCGTGGCCATCGCCATGATCAATACCTGGAACCGGCTGATGGTCAGCGCGCGGACGGTGCACCCGGTGGCGAAAGTGGTAGCCTAAGCAGCTGGATCACCCGAGCATTGCGACTTCTATTTTGCTTGCGGTTCCAATTGAATCGATGATTTTCTGAAAGATGATGCATCAATACTCAAAAGCTCTTGGAACTGATCTGTAAAATCGACTGCATCTCTTGCAGCGAGCCAATCATCCCAATGGAGATGCGCTATATTTCCGGATCTTTGTAATCTAGCCTGATATAGCGGAAGAATAGATGCCTTCGGCAACATAATCGCAAAACATAACTTCGAATGCTGATCCCAACGCACTGCCATGAAATGGTCAGCTCCATCAATCTTATTGGGCGACAGCGAAATGCGTGGAAATGCGCCATCTGTTCCCAGAACTCTCGATTTGACTTCGATTCGACCATAAGCTGGTGAAATGACGTCAAACCCTTTGCGATTGGGCTCGGCTAATTTCCCATCTGTACTCAGTGCGGTCAGGATCTCGGCAAGCGTACCCAGTGTGATGTTAGCGTGTCTCTCCAAGCATTCGGCAGTGGACAGTATTAGATGCATTTCCTGTGCATCAGCGAGGAGCACCTCAGGAGCGATTGAAATCAAGGGAACAACTCTCGAACGTGAACAAAGGGCCGCCTTTCTTCGATAGCGACTCGCAGTTTGGCGGCAACGACTTCATTAAGAGGGATTCTCCGCCGCAACGCTTCGTATACGTCCATCCCATCCATCATTACCACTCTCCTAGCTGTAAATGCTTGAAGCCCATCAGCTGTGAACCCAGAATACGATATGAAGAGACCCCGCGCCCCCTCTAGCCGATCGCCAACTTTTTCCTGAAACGACCGAAGCGTTGAAGCATCCGTCGGTTGATTTCGCCACTTTGCCTCTATCAGGTAGACTGAGCCTTCATGCAGAAAACTGCCATCGATCTGCTCACCCAATAGCTTGAAAGAGCCACGGGCATCCAGTCCCCACGCATCAAACCATTTCCTGAGAAATCGCTCGAAAGCATAACCGCGCGCCTGAGCTTTATCATCCATGGCATGCATAGCCATAAATTCTTCTTCTAGCGCGACTAATGCTTGTACGGAAGGCCGGCTCAGCTTTCCTGTCTTGGCATCCTGAAGACCTTCGTCTGGATTCATGGCCAATGGCTGACCGCCAAGCTTTTCAATTACTGCACTCAGGCGCTGCCTTGCATTATCAACGGTTTCGGCTTGGCTGTGCGCTAAGCGACTGACTTCTCGATAATCCCAAAGAGCGTGAAGTGCTCTAATGATTGCTGCGGTCTGTGCGATCTCAAGAAAGCCCCTCAGCCGCTTTCCCTTGGACGTTCCATGAATGGCGTAGGCATCGTCATAGATGTTAACACCGACATCGCGCTCAAAGAATGAAGCAAAACGACTGTTACTGAAGTCCATGACGTAGCCGCCATACATGCCAAAGAGGCTGTCGATCAGCTTCAGGTCTGCAGTTGTCAGCTTCGCCATCCGTGATTCCCCACGTTTCTCGTTCGGCCCTAGCAGATGTCAAATCTTTTCAGAAAGATACCTGTGTTGTGGAGCGCGGATCCCTTCCCGAATCCGCGAAAGCGAGGAAAATCTGCATACGATATTTTGATGACACGAGCCAGATTTGGGCTGCGTTCTTTGCCGCATCGTGACAGGCCAATAAGAACTGAAGATCCAACTTGAGAGAGAGAAGAGATTGGTCTTGCCTATGGCAGTCAATCTGATGTCAGGCGCGAATTGGAATTGACGAGTGGTTCCGCAGCCAAATTCCCCTCTTGCATTCATACCCGCCCATCGTGATATGAGGGGGCGGGAGGTTGGCGGTGGACGTGCCACTCGCCAACCGGGTCAGGTCCGGAAGGAAGCAGCCCCAACGAGCCTCGGCTCGGGTCACATGTCAGCCTCCCACCGACCTCCCGCAGGATCGACGATGTTTTCAAGGCGCTGCCATACGGCTGGCGCCGCGATATGCGGATCAAAGAGGCCATGGACGAGACAGCCGCCGGCGAGGAGACGACCGTCGCCAAGACGGATCACGGGACCGGCGAGGCTGGCCTCGGGCTCGACCATACGCACGAGGTCCATGCCGCCCCCGCGCCCAAGGGCGCCGGCTACCGGGTGCTCGCCCGCAAATACCGCCCCTCCACTTTCGAGGATCTGATCGGCCACGGCGCCATGGTGCGCACGCTGGCGAACGCCTTCGAGACCGGCCGCATCGCGCAGGCATGGATGCTGACGGGCGTGCGCGGCGTCGGCAAGACGACCACCGCCCGCATCCTCGCCCGCGCGCTCAACTATGAAATTCCTGGCAAGATCGACCGGCCGACCATCTCGATGCCGGAGATGGGCACCCATTGCCAGGCGATCATGGAAGGCCGGCATGTCGACGTGATCGAGATGGACGCCGCCTCGCACACGGGCGTCGGCGACATTCGCGAGATCACCGACGCGGCGCGCTACAAGCCCGTTTCGGCGCGCTACAAGGTCTACATCATCGACGAGGTGCACATGCTCTCCACGGCGGCGTTCAACGCGCTGCTGAAGACGCTGGAAGAGCCGCCGGAGCATGTGAAGTTCATCTTCGCCACCACCGAGATCCGCAAGGTTCCGATCACGGTGCTGTCGCGCTGCCAGCGCTTCGACCTGCGCCGCATCGACGCCGGGCTGTTGACGGAGCACCTGAAAAAGATCGCCGAGGCCGAGGCGGTCACCGTCGACGACGAGGCGCTGGCGCTGATCGCCCGCGCAGGCGAGGGCTCGGCGCGCGACTGCCTCACCATCTTCGACCAGGCGATCGCCCATGGCGGCGGCGCGGTCGACACGGAGTCGCTCCGCGCGATGCTCGGCCTTGCCGACCGGGCGCGCATCATCGACCTTTTCGAATTCGTCATGAAGGGCGACGTCGCCGGCGCGCTCGGCGAACTCACCGACCAGTATGACACCGGCGCCGACCCGGCCGTCGTGCTCTCCGACCTTGCCGCCTTCGTCCATCTCGTCACGCGCATGAAGCTGGTGCCGGCCAGCGCCTCCGATCCCTCGCTGTCGGAGGGCGAGCGCACGCGCGGCAAGGAATTTTCAGCCGGGCTCTCGGTGCGGGTGCTCTCGCGCGCCTGGCAGTTGCTCTTGAAGGGCATCGCCGAGGTGGAGCAGGCGGCCCGTCCCCTGCCGGCGGCGGAAATGGTGATCGTGCGGCTTGCCTATGCGGCGGATCTGCCGACGCTCGACGAGGCGCTGAAGCAACTCGGCCAGGCGACCAACGGCAACGGCGCTGGCGCCCCGGCGCCGCGCGGCAACGGCGGCGGAGCGGGTGCGCCGGCAGGGCCAACTGGATCGATGGCGGTGCGTCCGGCGCAGATGGCCAGCAGCGGCGGCAGCGGCCCCGTGGCGCGGCTTCACACCGAAAACCGCAACATTCCCGCGCCCGCGATGCAGCCGGGGCAGGCCCAGCCCGATTCGATCCGGCTCGAAAGCTTCGAGGCCGTCGTCGAGCTTGCCGCCGCGCGGCGCGACATCGGTGTCAAGTTCGCGCTGGAGCGCAACGTCCGCCTCGTCAACTTCGAGGACGGGCGGATCGAGATCAATCCGCTGCCCGGCGCGAACCCGAATCTGGCCGGCGATCTCGGCCGCAAGCTCACCGACTGGACGGGCAAGCGCTGGATCGTCACCGTTTCGCGCGAGGAAGGCGAGGCGACGATCCAGGAAAAGAAGGAGGCCGCCCGGCGCAGCCTTCTCGACGACGTGCGCGCCGACCCGTTGATCGCCGACATTCTTTCCAAGTTTCCCGGCGCGGAGATCGTCGACGTGCAGGTGCCGGAGGACGAGATCTCGGTGGCGGAAGCAGCCCTGCCGGTCGCGCCCGACGACGTGCCCTTCGATCCCGACGATCCCTTCGATCCCGACGCCTATGACCTTGACGCCGCCTTCGGTGACCCCGTAAGCGATTTCGACGATTAGACCATTTGGGTTTGGCCAATACGCCCGAAAAGCATGTCCTCGGCTCGATCGGGGATGGGAACCGGTTTTCGGACAGACGAAACGACTGAACACATACGCTGGCACGGAGATGGACATCGAACTCCGTGTCATCCCCGGCCGAAGCGCTGAAGGCGCTGAGGGGAAGGGGATCCAGAAATCGGCCAGGCACGTCCGTCGCTCGCTTCTGGATCCCCTTCCCTCGCCCTCGCTTCGCTTGGCTCGCCGGGGATGACACCAAGTCCTGCGTTAAGTGCTCGAACACTCAAAACGGCGCGCGGCGCGCCCAACCCGTGAGGACAGAACCATGTTTGGCGACCTCGGCAAGATGATGAAGCAGGCCCAGGAACTGCAGGCCCGGATGGCCGAAGCCCAGGAGGAGATCGGCCGCATCGAGGTGACGGGCACCTCCGGCGCCGGCCTCGTCTCGGTGCGCCTTGCCGGCAAGGGCGATTTGCGCGGCATCTCCATCGATCCGACGCTGATGAACCCGGACGAGGCGGAAATCCTGGAAGACCTCATCGTCGCTGCCCACAACGACGCCAAGGGCAAGCTCGACGACGCGGTGGCGGAGAAGATGCAGGCGGTGACCGGCGGGCTGCAGCTGCCGCCGGGCATGAAGCTGCCCTTCTGAGGCCGCCTTCGCCCTTGCCTGTCTTGAAAGCTTCCTGATGTCGCGCCGCGTCACCGGTCCTGAAATCGATCGCCTGATCCAGCTGCTCGCCCGTCTGCCCGGGCTCGGGCCGAGATCCGCGCGCCGCGCCGCCCTGCAGCTCGTCAAGAAGAAGGACCAGCTGCTGCGCCCGCTGGCGGAGGCTATGACGGTTGCGGCCGACAACGTCACCACCTGCCGGACCTGCGGCAACGTCGACACCCACGATCCCTGCACCGTCTGTACCGATCCGCGCCGGGACGAAAGCGTTATCGTCGTCGTCGAGGATGTCTCCGATCTTTGGGCGCTGGAGCGTTCCAATGCAATCAACGCCCGCTATCACGTTCTCGGCGGCACGCTGTCACCGCTCGACGGCATCGGGCCGGACGATCTCAACATCGCGGGGCTGGTCGAGCGCGTCGCGGCGGGCGGCGTCAAGGAGGTGATCCTCGCGGTGAATGCCACCGTCGACGGCCAGACCACGGCGCATTATGTCACCGACCGGCTGCAGGGGCTCGGCGTCGCCGTCTCGCGCCTTGCGCACGGCGTTCCGGTCGGCGGCGAGCTCGATTATCTCGACGAGGGCACGCTGGCGGCGGCGATCCGCTCGCGCACGCCGTTCTGAGGGCTCTGTCGTCGAGGGCCAAGACCCGCCGGATGGCGAGGTCCGGCCATGCAACTTGCCCTCTCCATCGTCATTCCCGCGAAAGCGGGAACCCAGGGTGCCACCCCGATGGTCGTGGCTCTGGAGCGAGTGCGCACCTTTCAATTCAGCAGAGGCAATTCGTCGAACCATCCTCGCGGATGGCTGGGTTCCCGCTTTCGCGGGAATGACGAACGTGAGGCAGGGGGAAGGATCGGAAGATCTCAGGTCTCTTCCGCCGCCGATTTAGACCCCGGCGCACCACATCGTCAGGGATGAACGCGCCGCAGCGTCAGGTTCACGCGGCCGTCCCAACCCACCCCGGCCTCGGAGAAGAGCGTCGACGAGCCGCGGAGCACCCGGTCGATGCCGTGGAAGGCCAGCCGCGCGTCCCCGCCGAGCAGCAGGACATCGCCGGAGGCAAGGCGCATGGAACGCGTCGGGTCCTTGCGGTTCGTTCCGCCAAGGCGGAAGACGGCGGTGTCGCCGAGCGAGACCGACAGGACGGGCGCCGCGAAGGTCTCCTCGTCCTGGTCCTGATGCAGGCCCATGCGGGCGGTCGGCGCGTAGACGTTGACGAGACAAGCCTCCGGCGGGCCGTCGAAGCCCGCGACCTCGGCCCAGAGGTCGAGCAGCACCTGCGGCATCGCCGGCCATGGGCGGCCGGTTTCCGGATGCTGCGGCTGATAGCGATAGCCGGACACGTCCGACACCCAGCCGAGCGGACCGCAATTGGTCATCCGCACGGAGAAGGGCTTGCCGGTGCGCGGCATTTTCGGCGTGAACAGCGGCGCCTCGGCGATGACATCCGCCAGGGCCCGCACCAGCGTCACCTGCTGGTCGCGCGAAAAACAAGCCGGCAAGAGGCGAAAGCCGGTGGGCGCAAGAGTGGTCATGCCGGCACCTTGGCAGGCACCGGGACGAGACTCAATGGCGCGTCAACTCAGTGGCGCGTGCGCCGCCGCCCGGTACCTTCGCCGAAGCTGTTGATCGAGCGGGAACTGATCCTTGCCTCCTCGCGGCCGCCGAAAAGCGGATCGCCGTCAGCAAGTTTCGCGACCACCCGGCCGATGACGAAGACCCCGACGAACAGCCCGCCGTGGGCGAGCAGCTTCATCGTCGCGTCGTCGAGCCCCAGGATGTTGACGAAGCCGTATTGCTCGGCGACCACGGTGGCCGCGGTGGCGAGGATAAACGCGGGCAGCACGCCCGAATCGCCGCCGTCGTCTTCCAGAAATTCAAGAATCCGAAATTTGCTCAAAGCGGTTGCCTCCAAGATGCAGCCAAGCCTAGATCGGTCTAAGAGCGTCGCTCGCCACCATGCCGGCATTCGACCCCTGCAGTCTGTCACCGCCCTCTTGCGGGAGCGTTTCGAAGCGGGTCAGGAATTTAGTCAAGATTTAAGAGATGTTGAGGAAACCGCGGCAGCCCTTTGCAGGCCCGCGCCGGCCATGCCCCGCATTTCAACCCCGCAGTTTCGAGGCTATTGTTCGGGATCGTCGCAGGATATCCGGTCCCGGGCATCTGGCACGGGGCATCCGGGAAGCCGGCGGACGGAGGAGGTCTCCTCATGGCGAAGATCATCGACCGGCGCATGTCCGCGATCATGGAGGGCGACTTCGTCGTCTTCCTCATCGGCATGCGCATCAACAAGCCCTGGAAGGTCCACAAATGGTGGCCCGTCTTCATGGCCATGCCGAAGATGATCAGGGAACTCGAAGCCGCGGGGCCAGAGACCGGATTTCTCGGCCACAACGGCATCGGTCTTGGCGGCATGGTGCAATACTGGAGAAGTTTCGATCACCTGGAGGCCTATGCCCGCGGCCGCGAGAGCGCGCATTGGCCGGCCTGGGTCGCCTTCAACCGCCGGATGAAGGACAGCCGCGGTGACGTCGGCATCTGGCACGAGACCTACCGCATTCACGCCGGCGACTACGAAGCGGTCTATTCGGGCATGCCGCCCTACGGCCTCGGGCGGGTCGGCAGCCTCGTTCCGGCCGACGGTGCCTATGAGGCCGCACGCCAGCGGATGGGTGCCGATCCGGCCGCCGAATGAACCGATCGCTTTTCTTGATCCTTTCGTCACGCAGCCGTGATCACACGTCTTGCAGGCCGTGAAACCCCCACTTATATACCCGCCAAGACAACGGAGTCCGGCAACGCGGTTTCATCGCGACCGGGCAAACTCAAACCGCTGACAAAGGGACCGGCCGGCTTTGCCGGCTTTATCCGGATGCCGAATGCGGGTCCGGGCGGTCTGCTTGAGGAGAAGACAATGGGCAAAGTTATTGGCATTGACCTTGGAACGACGAATTCCTGCGTCGCCGTCATGGATGGCAAGGCTGCAAAGGTCATCGAGAATTCCGAAGGCGCGCGCACGACCCCCTCGATCGTCGCCTTTGCCGATGGCGGCGAACGCCTCGTCGGCCAGCCGGCCAAGCGCCAGGCCGTCACCAACCCCGAAGACACCTTCTTTGCCGTCAAGCGCCTGATCGGGCGCCGCTATGACGATCCGACCGTGGAGAAGGACAAGAAGCTCGTCCCCTACAAGATCGTGAAGGGTGACAACGGCGACGCGTGGGTCGAGGCCGAAGGCAAGAAGTATTCGCCCTCGCAGATCTCGGCGATGGTGCTGACCAAGATGAAGGAGACGGCCGAGGCCTATCTCGGCGCGACGGTCGACCAGGCGGTCATCACCGTTCCGGCCTACTTCAACGACGCCCAGCGTCAGGCGACCAAGGACGCCGGCAAGATCGCGGGTCTTGAGGTGCTGCGCATCATCAACGAGCCGACGGCGGCCGCGCTCGCCTATGGCCTCGACAAGAACGACGGCAAGACGATCGCGGTCTATGACCTTGGCGGCGGCACCTTCGACATCTCGATCCTCGAGATCGGCGACGGCGTCTTCGAGGTGAAGTCGACCAACGGCGACACCTTCCTCGGCGGCGAGGACTTCGACATGCGTCTGGTCGGCTATCTCGCCGACGAGTTCAAGAAGGACCAGGGCATCGACCTTCGCTCCGACAAGCTCGCCCTGCAGCGCCTCAAGGAAGCGGCCGAAAAGGCCAAGATCGAGCTGTCGTCCTCCTCGCAGACGGAAGTGAACCTGCCGTTCATCACGGCGGACGCCTCCGGCCCGAAGCACCTGGCGATCAAACTCACCCGCGCCAAGCTCGAGGCGCTTGTCGATGACCTCGTCCAGCGCACCATCGAGCCCTGCAAGGCGGCCCTCAAGGACGCCGGCATGTCGGCGAGCCAGATCGACGAAGTGGTTCTCGTCGGCGGCATGACCCGCATGCCGAAGATCCAGGAAGTGGTGAAGCAGTTCTTCGGCAAGGAGCCGCACAAGGGCGTCAACCCGGATGAGGTCGTGGCCATGGGCGCGGCAATCCAGGGCGGCGTGCTGCAGGGCGACGTCAAGGACGTGCTGCTGCTCGACGTGACCCCGCTTTCGCTCGGCATCGAGACGCTCGGCGGCGTGTTCACGCGCCTGATCGATCGCAACACGACGATCCCGACCAAGAAGAGCCAGGTCTTCTCGACGGCCGACGACAACCAGACCGCCGTGACGATCCGGGTCTTCCAGGGCGAGCGCGAGATGGCGGCCGACAACAAGATGCTCGGCCAGTTCGATCTCGTCGGCATTCCGCCGGCCCCGCGCGGCGTGCCGCAGGTCGAGGTCACCTTCGACATCGACGCCAACGGCATCGTCAACGTCTCGGCCAAGGACAAGGGCACCGGCAAGGAGCAGCAGATCCGCATCCAGGCCTCGGGCGGTCTGTCCGACGCCGACATCGACAAGATGGTCAAGGACGCGGAGGCGAACGCCGCTGCCGACAAGCAGCGCCGCGAGGCGGTCGAAGCCCGCAACCACGGCGAGGCGCTCGTCCACTCGACCGAGAAGTCGCTCGCCGACTATGGCGACAAGGTCTCGGCCGCCGACAAGTCGGCCATCGAGGCGGCCATCGCCGACCTCAAGTCCGTGCTTGAGAGCGACGACGCCGAAGCCATCAAGGCGAAGACCAATACCCTGGCGCAGGCTGCCATGAAGCTCGGCGAGGCGATGTACGCCCAGGGTCAGGGCGAAGCCGGCGAGGCCGGCCCCTCCGCGGCGTCGGACGACGACGTGGTCGACGCCGACTTCGAAGAGGTCAAGGACGACGACAAGAAGTCGGCCTGATCCGCAGCCCGCAACGGCTTGAAGAATCGAACGGCCCGGACATTTGTCCGGGCCGTTTTTTGTTGCGCTGTCCTGCCCTCAACCGCCGCCGAACAGGCGCCAGTCGCGCAAGGCTGCCATGAACTTCGGCCCGGGCTGGCCGTCAACTTCGGCTGAGTAGTAACCGGCGTCCGCGAGCCTTTGCTGAATCCGGCGGATCGTCTCAGGCGACCAGTTGCGCGCCTCGCTGCCCAGCTTTTCCAGCGTCTCGCCATCGTCGGTCCCGACCGCCCGCAGGAGCAAGTCGGCCGCCGTCTCGGGCGAGCGCGCCACTCCCGCGCCCTCGTCATAGAGCGCCGCCGCCGAAACGGCCCCGGCCGCATAACCCTGATCCGCCGCCTTGACGAACAGGCCGGCGGCCTCTTCCGGCGTTCCCTCGATCCCGTCCTTGGCAAAGACGCCGAGATTGTAGGTCGCACGGGCCGCACCGTCGGCCGAGGCCTTCTTCAGCAGCTCGATCGCGCGCGGCACATCCCGCGTGCCGCCCTGGCCCTTGTAGAGGGCGACGGCGAGGTTGATGGCCCCATCGCTGCTTCCCTTGGCGACGGCCTCCTCGTAGAGGCTGACGGCCTTCGCACGGTCGCGCGGAACGCCCTGCCCCGCCTCGTGGAGCAGCCCCAGGCTGACGAGCGCGCGCGTATCACCGACGGCAGCCGCCGCCTGATAGTTGGCGACCGCGTCGGCGACATTGCCCTTCGCGGCATAGGACCGCGCAAGAAGAGCCTTGTAGTGGGCATTCTCGTCGTTGCGTTCCGCCGCCTTGGCGCAGGCGGCAATGGCGGTATCGGCATTGCGGGCGAGCCGGTCCAGCGAAACGCCGGAGACATTGGCGGTCGCGTCATTGGGATGCGTCGCCAGACGCTCGCAGAGGAGTTCCGGGGTGGCCGAGACGACGTCATCCGAGACGAGGCTTGCGGCGAGCCGGCGCGCCTCTCCGGCATGCGGACCGTCCGGGTAGCGGCTCAAATAAAGGTCCGCGAGATCGCGGCTGCGGCTGTCGATGATGAGCGACCACAAGACCTCCTTGGCGTCGGCGGGCGGAGATGGCCTTGCCTTGTCGGCCAGCGCCGGCGCACTGCCGATGTCCTTTGCCATCAGCGAGCGGGCGTCCTCGGCAAAGCGGCCCTCGGGATAGCGCTGCAGGTAGATGCCGAGGAGATCCTGGTCGTTCTGCTGGGTCGCCAGATGCCACAGGCGCGTCTCTGGATCGGTTTCCTCGCGCCCGCCCGGCGCGAAATAGAATTCGGGCTTGATGGAGAACTGGACATAGGGCACCTGCCACCCGCCTGTCTGGGCCCGCACATCCTGGTTGACCTTCGAGAGCATCGGCAGCACCTCGACGCCGCGCGCCGTCATGCGCGTCAGAAGCGCCGTCGCATAGGGGCTGTTGCGGCCCGCGCCCTCGTAGGCGACCTTGCCGGGCTGGGTCGCATAGCCAATCAGGAAGCCGCTGACGTCTGGCGGTGGCGCCAGGCCATCGGGAAAGGCGCCGAGTTCGGAAGACAGGGGATTATTCTGGCAGGCGTCGAGAAAGACGATCTTGAAGGCATCGAGCCTGCCGAGTTCGGCAAGCAGGTCATCGAAGCGGACGGTCGTTGCGACCACGTCATCGGCGGAATGGATCACGGCGTCGGTCGGGACGAGATAATTCTTGCCGGAAATCTGGATGCCGTGTCCGGCGTAATAGACCGCCGCGATGCTGGCGCCACGCGCTATCTCACGGAAGCGATCGATGGTGGTCCGCATTTCCTCGCGGCCGATATCGACCCCGAGGAGCACCTCGAAGTCGAGATGCTTCAGCGTTCCGGCGATCGCCTCGGCGTCGTTGCGCGCGTTCGGCAACGTGTTGAGGCTGGCGTAGGCGCTGTTGCCGATCACGAGCGCCACGCGCTCAGCCGCCCTTGCCGGCTCCAGACCGCAGAGCATCGCAACGAGCAGGAAGGCGGCGGCCAAGGCTGCGCGGCTGCACCAACGGGTCTGCTGCCTCGCCTGCCTTCGGTCCTGTCCGGCAATCACCATTGCCACCCCCGCCGGGTCTGCTGCCTCGCCTGCCTTCGGTCCTGTCCGGCAATCACCATTGCCACCCCCGCCGGGTCTGTCGCCCATGGCCGCTCACAGGCCGACGGCCCGTGCCATGTCGACCTCGATCGAGGCGAGGGTCTGCTCGACCACATTGCGCTGCTGCGAGCGGAGTTCGGCGATCACCGTATCGTCGGACTGCACGAGGGAGATGCTGCGGACCTTCGACACACCTTCGCGAACCACGTCCACCGCCTTTCGCACCGACGTGGCCGCCCGCACCTTGCGCCGGACGTCCAGAATGACGGGGGCCGTGGCAATGGCGACGGGGCTGCCTTCGGCCGCCGCCTTGTCGAGCCCGCGGCGGAAATATTTCAGGACATTGAGGAAACAGCTCTGCGCCGTCATGCCGTTGCGGATCTGTCGGTCGCAACTGGCCGATTCCTCGAGGATGCGCTTTTGCAACTGCTTGAGTTGCGCCAGTGTCTGGCGCTCCTGTTCCACCGTTCGGGCCGCGGCTAGGCCCGGAGAGCCGGGCTCTGCCGACTGGAAGAACCCGGCGCCCGGACCGCTGCTGGAATTGCCGCCGCCATATCGTCCGGACGTGTCGCCATCGTTGCCACCCGTCTGGGCAACTTGCAGACGGTCGGTCGTGGACCGCGGACGAGCCGCACTCGCCCCCCCTTCGCGCAGCGCGTCTGGCAAAATGAGTTCAGGCGTTCCCGAAATCACCCCGCCGCCCATGCCCGCATTCGGCCGACCGCCGCTTTCCATTGCCTGGACCGAAAGGGGGAGCAGGCCAAAAGGCAGAGCAAGCGGAAGAATCAGACAGGATCCAACTGCAAGGATTGTTCGTCTTGTTTTGCCGGCCATTGGATGACCCTCATGCCAGTTGATCCAGCAAGCGATTCACCGAGCAGCAAGAGCGGACAGATGATGAAAAGACATCCGTATCGCGCCTTTCTCTGGCGCGCCCGGACGATCCGCCGCAAGTATCGATGGCTCCAGTGTCTGCTCTCGGCTCCCCAATATCAAGGCAGAGATCATCGACCGCATGTCTTGCGAAATCATCGCCGGCCAGGGCAGCCGCCGTCCGCAGCCGTTGACGGCCATGGTGCAAGTGCGCCGTCTTCTGCCGCATCCCCCTTGATTTCAGTCATCCGGTCCCGGCAAACAAGGCGGAACGAGCACGACATCGGCACCTGAAATCGGGAGCACCCACGCCTTGGAAACCGTTGACTGCCTGATCATCGGCGCGGGCGTCGTCGGCATCGCCATCGCCCGCAAGCTGGCGCAGTCCGGGCGCGAGGTCGTCGTGGTGGAGGCGGAGGAGAGCTTCGGCACCATCACGTCCTCGCGCAACAGCGAGGTCATTCACGCCGGCATCTACTATCCGCGCGACAGCCAGATGGCGCGGCTCTGCGTTGCCGGCCGCAAGGCGCTCTATGCCTATTGCGACGCGCATCAGGTCTCCTACCAGCGCTGCGGAAAGCTGATCGTTGCCACGAACGAAGACGAGGCCGACCGCCTTTCCGCGATCATGGCGCATGCGCATGCCAACGGCGCGAGCGATGTCGCCATGGTGGATCGGGGCGAGCTTGCGCGAATGGAACCGGCGCTTTCCGCGGTCGCGGCCCTTCACTCCCCCTCGACCGGCATTCTCGACAGCCACGGCTTCATGCTGTCGATGCTCGGCGAGGCGGAGGAGGCAGGCGCCTTCTTCGCCTTCAACGCGCCTTTCGTGGAGGCGGAGATCGGGCCGAAACCCGTCGTCCGGATCGGTGGGCGCGAGCCGATGACGCTTGCCTGCAATCTCCTCATCAATGCCGCCGGCCTCCAGGCGCCCCATGTGGCCCGGCAAATGAAGGGCTTTCCGCAGGAGCACGTTCCCGCAGCCTATTATGCGAAGGGGAGCTATTTTTCGCTGGCATCCGGGCGAGCACCATTCTCGCGGCTCATCTATCCCGTCCCGGTGGCCGGCGGTCTCGGCGTTCATCTGACGCTCGATTTGGCCGGCCTTGCCCGGTTCGGCCCGGACATCGAATGGGTCGAAGCCATCGACTACCGTGTGGATCCTGCCCGCGGCGAGCGCTTCTACGCGGCAGTCCGGCGCTACTGGCCGGGCCTGCCGGACGGCGCTCTCGTTCCGGCCTATTCAGGCATCCGCCCGAAGATCGTGCCCCCGAGCATCGCCAGACAGGATTTCGTCATCGCATCGAAACGGGATCATGGTATCGGCCCGGTCATCCATCTGTTCGGGATCGAATCTCCCGGCCTGACATCGTCGCTTGCCATTGCCGACCATGTGTACGCCCTCGTTCGCCATGCATGATATTCAACTTTTGCGAGCATTACATAATCCTCTCGCCCCGCGATAATCGGGCGAAGGCCGGCGCCACCGGCCTGCCGGCCGCAAGATGCTGACAACCCGAGAGAGCATCCCTTCCTGCAAGGCGACACCGTCTGATCGTGATGGAGGAATTTGCACAATTAATGGTTTATTTCAAAGCTGTATTTGCACCAAATAATTGCTCCCAGACATGTTTGTGCCTCATTCACATTGCAGCTTTTGTTCGCTTCCGGTGGTCAATTCCAGCGATCACCATTCAAAGGTTCATTTCCTATAAGGTGCAAAGCGCATGTCGACCTCGGCAGGCGTATTGACAGCTTGCAACCCAGTCCTCAAATTCCCCCCGATTTTCGGCCCCCGGGAGGCGTCTTGCTGAACCAGAAACACCTGAATATCTTGGGAATCAGAGGCGTTCCGGGCAGTCACGGCGGCTTCGAGACCTTTGCCACACATCTCGCGCCCTACCTCGCCGCCAAGGGTTGGAGCGTTACAGTCTACTGCCAGCTTGATCCGGTCGAGGAAGGCATCGTTCCGGACTCTTTTGAAGACGAATGGAAGGGCGTCAGGCGCGTTCACATCGGAACGGAAAGAACGGGCTCCGTCGGCAGCGTCATCTTCGACTGGCGCTGCATTCGAGACGTTCTGCGCCGTCCCGGCATCGATCTTGTGCTTGGTTACAACACGGCCGTCTTCTGCATCCTGCAGAGGCTCTACGGCCGCAGGGTGATCATGAACATGGACGGGATCGAGTGGAAGCGCGGGAAATGGCGCTGGCCGATCAAGGCCTGGTTCTATGTCAACGAGTTCATCGGCGCGAACCTTGCCAACAGGGCGATCGCCGACCATCCGGAAATTGCCCGTCACCTCAAGCGGCACGGCTGCTTCGGTTCGGTGGTGATCCCCTATGGCTCGGACAGCATCACCTCGGCGGATGAAAGCCATTTGGCCGGCCTCGGGCTGGAAAAGTCGAAATACATCGTCTCGATCGCCCGGATCGAGCAGGAGAACTCCGTCCTCGAGTTCGTGCGGGCCTTCTCGCGGAAGACGCGCGGGATCAAGCTCGTCGTCCTCGGAAAATTCGATCCGAACAACGACTACCACACGCGGATTCTCGAGGCCGCCTCCGACGAGGTGATATTCCCCGGCGCCATCTACGATGCTGGCATCGTCTCCGCATTGCGGTTCTTCGCGCTTGCCTATGTGCACGGCCATCAGGTCGGCGGAACGAATCCGTCGCTGGTGGAAGCCCTCGGCGCCGGCAACGCGGTGATCGCCCACGACAATCGCTTCAACCGTTGGGTCGCCGGACCGGAACAGTTCTATTTCGGCAGCGAAGACGATTTCGACGCCGTCCTGGAGACCGTCACCCGGTCTCCGGAGCGGGTGGAGCACGCCCGGCAGGCCGCGCGCGGCCGGCACAGCGCCAACTTTACCTGGGACATCATCTTCAAGGCCTACGAAGACCTGCTGCTGAAATACGTCAAATGATCCTGCCGGTCAGCGGGCCGCGCGTTCTGCCGCGTCCCGCCTGAGGCTGTCCGCGAGGGCTGCCGCCGAGCGTTTCCAGGTCATGCGCTCGACGAGGCCGTCGCCGCGTGCGACCGCCTGCCGGCGCAGGTCGTCGTCCGAGAGAACGGCCCGGATTCTGTCCGCAAGTTCCTCGACGCTTTCGCCGGAGATCATGATGGCCGTGTCGCGGTAGATCCGGCCATGGGCCGTCTGGTCGGCGACGATGACGGGGATCCGGGCGGCCATGCCCTCCAGCGGCGGAATGCCGAAGCCTTCCGCCATGGACGGAAAGACGAGCACGGCGGCGGCGCGCAGCACGAAGATCTTCTCCTGGTCCGACAGGCCTTTCAGATGGATGACGGTCCCGTCCGCGATCGCCTGCCGCGTCCTCGCACAGCCGCCGCCGGAGCTTTCGTCGATCGACCCCATGAGGACCGTCTGAAGACCCGAGAGGCCGGCCCCCTGCAGCCGGGACACGGCATCGATCAACAGGGGAATGTTCTTGCGTCGCTCGATGCGGGTGAGCGAGAGCACATAGCTGTCGAGACCGAATTTTTCCTTCACATAGGCCCTGGCCTCTTCATACGACACGGAGCGGTAGAAGTCGGCCGAGACGCCATTCGGAACGACGGCAATCGTCTCCGGGTCGCGGCTGTATTGCGCGGCAACCGCATCGCGCGTGAAGTCGGAAACCGCGTTCACCAGCGAGGCCAGACGCATGGAGAGGCCCACCATCATCCGGAAGCGCCCGGCAAAGGACGGATTGAAATACTGCGGATGAGTGATCGGCAGAATGTCGTGGATGGTGATGACCGACCGGCCTACGGGCAGGAGGGGACAGAAATATTGGTAGTGGACATAGTCGGGGGCGAGGCTTCGCAAGGCGGCATAGCTGCCGACCGTCAACCGCTTGGCGGCCGAGCCGAGATCGACCGGAACATGCCGCGAGACGGGAAAATCCGGAGGCTCGACCTCGCCGAAGGAGATCACCTCGATGGACGGGTCGACCGACGGAATTTCGCGGTAGACGTTTTCGATGAAGGTCCGGCTGCCCTGATGCCTGCCGCTGAAACCGTGGACATCGATCGCCAGCCGCAGCGGCTTCTTCGACACGTCACTCAAATCCGCCATGCTCGACTTACATCCTGATCAGGTTGAGAACTCCGCCGGCCGTGCCGGCGATCAAGCGACTCGCGCGACAATCACACAACGCGGCTCGCGGAGCTTGCTGCATGGGTGCCTCACGGTCAAACAGCCTGCAAGCGCAATGTGACGGCGCGACGACGACACGGCTCCTCCAGTCTGAAGCCGTGCCATCAGAGCCAGATCGCGACGCCCCCGCCCCGACCTGCGGAACGGCTTGCCGCGGCGGCCGATCTTGAAAAAAACATTCGTCCTTGACCTTTCCGACTTTCGCCGGGTTTGTTCGTCGTCGTTGCGACCTATCTCTAGATCCCAAAAGGTTGAACACAGGTCAGGAGTTGAGCGATGAAACTTGGCATTGTCGGGCTAGGACGAATGGGCGGCAACATCGCGCGGCGGCTGATGCGCGGCGGACACGAGGTGGTCGTGCACGACCTCAGCAGCGACGCCGTCGACGCCGTGGCGAAGGATGGCGCCATACCGGCGGCTTCGGTCGAGGACATGGCCGGCCTTCTCGGCGAGCCGGCCGTCTTCTGGATCATGCTTCCGGCCGGCGCGATCACCCAGTCCATGGTCGAGCGGATCAGCGACCTTGCAAAGCCCGGCGCCGTGATCATCGACGGCGGCAACAGCTTCTACAAGGACGACATCCGCCGCGCCCGCGAGCTTGCCGACAAGGGCATCGACTATGTCGACGTCGGCACCTCCGGCGGCGTCTGGGGCCTGGAGCGCGGCTATTGCATGATGATCGGCGGCAAGACGTCCGTCGTCGAGACGCTTGACCCGATCTTCCGGACGCTGGCGCCGGGCCTTGGCGAAATCCCGCGGACACCGGGGCGCGACGGCAAGCCCACCGCCGACGAGCGCGCCGAACTCGGTTATATCCATGCCGGCCCGCCCGGCGCGGGCCACTTCGTCAAGATGGTCCACAACGGCATCGAGTACGGCCTGATGCAGGCCTATGCGGAAGGCTTCGACATTCTTGCCGGCAAGGGATCGGAAAAGCTGCCCGACGACGAGCGTTTCGACCTCAATCTCACCGACATCGCCGAGGTCTGGCGCAGGGGCAGCGTGATCAGTTCCTGGCTGCTCGATCTCTCGGCGACGGCCCTTGCCCAGGACGGCAAGCTCAATGGGTTTTCCGGCAGCGTCGCCGATTCAGGCGAGGGTCACTGGACCATCGAGGCCGCCATGGAGCAGGCCACGCCGGCCCATGTGCTGTCGGCAGCGCTCTACGCCCGCTACCGAAGCCGGGTCGACAATACCTTTGGCGACAAGCTTCTCTCGGCCATGCGCTATGGCTTCGGCGGTCATGTGGAGATTCCGCAATAGCCTGCATTGCCGACGGCACTTCGTGACAGGACGCGGCGCGGCGCCACGGCGGAGCCGCGTCGACACCACCCATGCGGCCATATCCGCACCGCCGGTACAGGCCGGCCTATTGCTCGAAAATCCGGGGCCAGTTCTTGGTCAGCGGACGCAGCATCGCCCCCGCAAGGGTCGTGCGTTCGGCCGAAAACAGCACGTTGACCGGCATGCCGACATAGATCCGCTCGACCGCCGGGTTGAAGGCCGGATCGGAAATTCTCAGCGTCACCTCGTAGTAGTCCTGGGCACCGCGGAAATTGCCGTCGGTCGACGTGATCGGATTGATCGTTTCGATCGTCGCCTCGAAGAACTGGTCGCGAAGCAGCGCGTTCGTCGGCAGGCTGACAACGGCCTTCTCCTGGCGCTGGATGTTGTCGATGTCGTCGATCGAGACACGCGCCTTGACGATGTTCATCCGCGCCGAGGGGAGCAGCTTGAGCAGCAGGTCCGACTGCTGCACGAAGTTGGCGACGATGAAATTGTTGACGTCGACGGCGGCGCCGTCGATCGGGGCGGTGATCGTCCGCATGGCGATCTGGTTGTTCAGGGCCTCAAGATTGATCTTCTCGTCGATCAGGGAAATGTTGAAGGACTCAAGCTCGGAACTGATCGTCTTCATGTCGTTGTAGATCGAGAGGTAGGCCCTTTTCTTGTTGTCGTAGATCGAGCTCTCGATCGACTCCCGGTCGGAATTCAGACTGACGAGCTTCAGTTCATTGTCCCGGACGACCCGCTCCGATTCCCGTGACTTCGAGGCGTTGATCAACCTTTTGCGGGCCAGAACGGAACTTGCCTCGAAATCCTCCCTGACCGACGCCAATTGCGATCCTGCGATCTCGATCTGCTTGCCGATCGAGGCCTCCATTTGCTGCAGGTTTCCGATCTGCATGATCGCAAGTTCCAGCGTTTCGGCCAGAAGACCGATGTTGCGCGGGTTGCCGAAATCGGGACAAGGCAGCTTGTTTTGCCTGAACGCATCCAGCGACAGGGGCACGACATTCCGGATCGCGGTCTCGATTTCCTCCTCGTGGGCGTTCAGGAGATCGAGTTCGTTCCGGGCGTTGTCGATCTTGCACTCCAGCTTGCGGATCTTGTCCTGCGTGAGCTGCTTCTGGGATTTGAGATTCTCGTCGTCGAAGGAGACGAGCACGTCGCCGGCGCGCACGTGCTGACCGTTCCTGATGTGCAGTTGGCGCACGAGGCCTGACGTCACGGCCCGGATTTCCACGATCCGCTCATTGCTCGCCACCTCACCGGGCGAGACCACCCGAACTTCGAGGGGGGCCGCAACCGCCCAGGCCCCGAGGGCGATCAGAACGGCGCCGAGGAGCCAGGCCGAGATTTGCAGCGCGGGCATCGAGCGACGTGCTCTCAAAGACCGTTCGGCCGCTGGTGTGACTTTGAGCATCGGTCAGGCCCTTCCTTGCGCGGCGGGATTGGGCGAGCGCTGCGTTTCGATGGCGGCCAGTCGCGACAGGATGTCGTTGGTGGGTCCGAAGAGCGGCCCGGCGACGGGATGGAACATCAGGAGCTGATCGGAACTCCTCACGAACTGCGGATCATGGGTCACCATGACGATTGCAGCCCCTTCGGCCTTCAGGGCCTCGATCTGCGCGCGCAGATGGTCGATGCCCGTCTGGTCCAGCGATTGCGTCGGTTCGTCCAGCAGCACGATCCTCGGCCGCGCCGCGAAGAGCCGGGCAAGCGCGAGGCCCTGGACCAGCCCCGGCGAAAGAATGCAGCCACGCTCATTGAACGGAATGGTGTGATAGCCGTCCCGCAGCGAATTGATCGCGGCATCGCAGCCTGCGGCCCGCGCCGCCGCAACGGCCCGCTCGACCCTGTCAGGCCCGTCCGAAAGGGCGATGTTCTGGGCGATCGAGATCGGGAAGATATGGGCTTGCTGCGGCAGGTAGCCGATCGATTGCGCAATTCTTTCAACAGTCGACGGCGTCACGATGACGTCGCCCAGGCTGACATGCCCGCCCTGGGGCTGGAGAAGGCCGAGAATGCACTTGAGGAGCGTGCTCTTGCCGCAGCCGACCGGCCCGGTGACGACGCAGACAGTGCCGGCGGCGACCCGCAGGTTGATGTTGCGCAGAACGGGGCCGGTGGCCTCGGGGTACTGGAAGATCAGATTCCTTGCGATGACGGACGGCTTCAGGTCGTCCATGAAGATCGGCACCGCCCGCTCGCCGGCCTCCCTTGCGCTCTTCGTCTCGGCCTCATCGAGCGCGTTTTGCGCCGCGATGGCCGATTGAAGCATTCCCTGCATGGCCGCCGCCTGCTCCATCGGCATCACGGCACGGGACACGACGACGGAGGCCGCCATGATGGCGCCGGCCGACAGGCTCTGATGCAGGACAAGCCAGGCACCGGCGCCAAGGACGGAAGATTGGAGAAGTAGGCGGAGCGTGCGTGCAAGAACGATCCCGAACGAACTGACCTTCGCGCCCTGAAACTGGCGCCGGTGCGATTCTCCCCGGGCCTCCATCCACTTCGACAGGATGAAGTCCCGCGCCCGGCTGGTCTGGATATAGTCCTGCTGCGTCAGGACCGAATTGCCGAAGACGGCCTGAGACCTTGCCGCCTGGAGATGATCCCCATTCAACGCATTGCCCTTGCGCCCGAAATGGATCGTGGTTCCGACGAGCACGACCACACCCACGAGCCCCGCGGCGCCGATCAGCGGATGAATCGCGAAGGCGACGATCAGGAACAGCGGGGCAAAAGGCAGATCGATGAGGGCGGTAATCGCCGGTGACAGGACCACCTGTTCCAGGCGGTCGAGGGCATTGGCCACGGACCAGAAGGTTTCACCCTGCATCCTGTCGCGATGCACGATGGCTCTTGCGTAGCGATCGAAGGACCGCTCGATTTCAGGCGCCGCCCTTGCCAGCATGCGCATGCGCAAGGCGTCGAAGCCGAACAGGGCCATATAGAGGACAAGCGCAATCGCGCTGATCGCGAACAGATTGACGAGGCTGTGGGCCGCGATCACGCTGTCGTAGACGTGCATCAGGTAGAAGGGGCTGACCAGGAAGAGAATATTCGTGAAGAAGCTCACGAACAACAACGCGGCGATACCGCCTTCCGCTTGGCTTAGCAGACCGAAGAGAAACCTGACTGTCCGCATTCGCGCGTTTTCCTGCTGGACTGGACAAAGCATCTCAGCAGAATGGGCGCAAAGCCTGGAGCCGCATCCTCAATATTCGTTCTGCCGCATGCCTTTTCCGGCCAGTGTTAACGAATGGTGTTGATGCAAGGTAAAGAAAGTCTGACTTTGGCCTCTGGGCGATGATCCTCGGCGGTGCGCGGGAGCCAAACGTCGCCTCCGGCCGGCCATCCGTAATCGCGGGTTCTCCGCAGCCGGGTGACCGCGTTGCCCGGCAAAACGGCGGCTCTGGCACGGACGCCACCCCCACTCGACCGGCCGCACGCGCCAAAGTTGCACCTGAAACAATGCCGAAACAGGAACTTGCCGAGCAGTAACAAGTTGGAAATGAGACCGGAAATACCATCCCGCCCCAGGAATGACGTGTCGGACACCTGACCTTGAGGCAATTCGGGTCAGCCTCACTCCTTGCTTTGAGACCGACGACCGTCTTCCGAAACTTGATCCTGGACGTGGGAGCTGCGTGGAAACATGACTGAGGAAGCCGCGATCGCCGGTGCGGGCGTTTCGTCAACCACAAGCGCAAGCCTGCCCACCTACTCCTATGGCCAGATTGCCGATTATCTGCAGAACGGCTACTGGACCAGCAACTCCGGCTATGCCCATCACTACAACGTCGCGCCCGGCGGAAGCATCAGCGTCAATATCTCGGGGCTGACGAGCGCCAGCCAGACCCTGGCGGTCAATGCCCTCAGCGCCTGGACCATGGTGAGCGGCATCAACTTCAATGTCGTCACGAGCGGAGCCCAAATCACCTTCAGCGATTCAAACGCGTCGGGGGCCTATACGAACACCTGGTACACCTACAGCGCCAGCGGCCCCGGCTACGGCACGACCACATCGTCCACGGTCAACATTTCGACCTCCTGGGTCGCGACCTACGGGACGACGCTCGACAGCTATTCGTTCCAGACCTACATCCACGAGATCGGCCATGCTCTCGGGCTGGGACACGGTGGTCATTACAACAGTTCGGCGACCTATGGTGTCGACAATCACTACCTGAACGACTCCTGGCAAGCCTCGGTGATGTCGTATTTCAGCCAGTACGAGAACACCAACGTCAACGCGTCCTATGCCTATGTGGTCACGCCGATGATCGCCGACATCATCGCCATCCAGAACATGTATGGCACGGCGACCAACCTGCGCACCGGCAACACCGTCTACGGCGAGCACTCGACCGCCGGCGGATATTACGACCAGATTTCCTCAGCTAGCCCGGTGACCTTCACGATCCTCGACAATGGCGGCGTCGACACCATCGACTTCGGCTCGCAGACGGCCAACCAGGTGATCAACCTGAACGCCGAGACGATTTCCAGCGTGATGGGCCTGACCGGCAACATGATCATCGCCAGAGGAACTGTGATCGAAAATGCGGTGTCCGGCTCCGGCAACGACACGATCCTTGGCAACTCGGCAGGCAACACGATCTATGGCGGCGGCGGCGCGGACCAGATCACGGGCAACGGCGGCAACGACAACATCTTCGGCGGCAACGGCACGGATACGGCCAACTTCAACGTCAATCTCGCGGCGGCCACCATCTACTATTTCGGCAGTACGCACGACGTCGTGCTGCGCAACGGCACGGATGGCTCCGACCAGCTCCATTCGGTCGAGTCTCTGCACTTCCTCGACCAGACCGTCTCGGTCAGTTCGCTTGCTGACCATGGCTCCATCCTGGAGTACGGCGCCAGTTATGCCGACCTGAGGGTCACCTACGGAACCAACCAATCAGCCTTGATGGCCCATCTGCAAAATCAGGGTATTGCCGAGGGTCGGAGCATCAGTTTCGATGCCCGATTCTATCTCGGTTCCTATGCCGATCTACGAAACGCCTTTGGAACGGACCGGGCGGCGGCGGCCACCCATTTCATCAAGCATGGCGCGGCCGAGGGACGGACCGACGCCGCCTTCGACGACCTCGAATATGTCGCGAGCTACAGCGACCTGATCAACGCGTTCGGCACAAACGCCGCCGCCGGCCACCGCCATTTCCTGAACCATGGCTTCGCTGAGGGGCGCGGCGACAATTTTGACGGACGCCTCTATATCGGCGCCTATGCCGACCTGCGTGCGGCCTTCGGCGCCGACCGGGACGCGGGGACGCGACATTTCATCAAGCGTGGCGCGTCCGAAGGACGGACCGACGCCGCCTTCGACGACCTCGAATATGTCGCAAGCTACAGCGACCTGATCAACGCATTCGGCACAAACGCCGCCGCCGGCCACCGCCATTTTCTGAAGCATGGTTTTTCCGAAGGGCGCGGAGACAACTTCGACGGGCTCAAATACACCGCGTCCTACGGCGACCTGATCCAGGTCTTCGGGACAAACCACGATGCCTCAACGATGCACTATATCCGGCATGGCCATGACGAAGGCCGAACGACGACCTTTGATCCGTCGGCCTATCTGGCGGCAGCCGGCAATTCCGATCTTGTCGCCGCATTCGGTTCCAACCTGACAGCCGCGACGATGCACTACATCGAACACGGCTATGCCGAGGGACGACACACGGCCTGATCGGACCGAAGGCCGTGTGACGCAATCGCTCTGAATCAGGCACTTGGCCGGCGCGCCGGCAGGCGGGAATTTCCGACTACAGCCACGACCGGCCGACGGCTGTCCTTCACGCACTTGCGCGAGGCGCCAGCATTCCTTTGCAGCCGGCCTTTGCTGTTGGGTGATCAAACCCACAGGAAGACTGCGGCTCTCAGGACCGCCGACCGTTCACCGGATGTAAAACAGCACTGGCTACAATAGTTGTTACCGTGCAGTATTGATTTGTCGCGCGGCCCGCGGCTGGCCATATTCGCATGGCTGGCTTGCAGAGGCCCCGACGAATGATCCCTCATCAGGTCTTCCTTGCGGCACGGGGATGAAGAGCGGATCCAGGGTGTTCCCGGACATGATGCGCGACGAGGCCCGTTCTTCTTCGCGTGTTGTGAAGGTCTTGCGTAGAGGAACGTGCTTTTGACCGATCGTTCGGTGCCGCAGCATTTTCGCGCCTTCGACGCCTGGCGTTTCGTCGCAGCGCTGGCTGTCATGGTGTTTCACTTCTCGGCCTACGACATGGAGGGCCTTGCCTCGTTGCGCTTCCTGGCGCACCGGATGCAGCAGGTCATCGACCTCTTCTTCATTCTCTCCGGCTTCGTCATCATGACGGCCTACAGCGACAAGGTGCGTTCGCTCTCCGACTACCGGAACTTCCTGGTGCGCCGCCTTGCCCGCATCTATCCGCTGCATCTTCTGACCCTCGGGTTCTTCGTCTGCCTTGCTCTCGCGGGCCTTGCCGGCATCGTCCCCGTCGGCAACTGGCAGCGCTACGATTTCTCCACCCTGCCGGCACAGTTGCTGCTCGTTCACGCCTGGGGCGTGATGCCGGAACTGACCTTCAACTACGTGTCCTGGTCGATCAGTGCCGAATGGATGGCCTATCTCCTGTTCCCCTGCATCGCCCTGATGAACCGCAAGGCGGGCCTCTGGGGACTGGCGCTCGCTTTCGGCTTTGCCGCCATGGCGGTCGAGGCGCTGACGCAGGTCGGCTTCATTCCGGAGGAACGCTGGATCGAATCGGCGACCTATGGTGCCTTCCGGGCGCTGCCGTCCTTCGTGCTCGGTTGCGGCTGCGCCGTTGTGGTGACGCGTTATCGCCTGCCCGTCACGTCGCTGCTGCCGGGCCTCGTCGCCTTCGTCGCCACCTGCCTCGTCATGCTGCCCGCGCCGCCTGCCTATGTCATCCTGGCCGGGTTCGGGCTCGCCATGGTCCTGACGGCCTCGGCCGAACTCAACAATCCGGACTGCTCGCGCATCTTCCGCCATTTCGAGCTCATGGGCCGGGCCTCCTTCGGCATCTACATGCTGCATCCCGTCTTCGCGAGCTTCTTCATGGCGCTCGTCTGGGAGCATTTTCTCAAAGCCAGCGGCCTCGTGAACTTCTACCTCTACATGGCCATCGTCGGCGTGCTCGTCATCGCCGGCGCCGTCATCTCCATGTGGCTGATCGAAACGCCGTTGCGCGATCTCATCAACCGCCGCTTCGCGCCCGCCCAGTCCCAGGCGCCGGAGCCGCGACAGGCCGTTCCGGCGATGGCCACGGTGGAAAAGGTGCAGCCCGTCGACGCCGCCTGACGCCCGGCGCATAGCTGATCGTCGCAGAAGTGCAACGCCGGGGCTGGCACTGCGACCTGCGGATGCCTAAATCTTTGCGTTGAAACGGCAGACAGGCTAGAGACGGTGCAGCTTTGCAAAGGGCCGCCGCCGCGTTGTTTCCTTGCCTTGCAGAAAGTATTGCAGAGACTGAATGGCCGAGAGTAACGGGACTCGTCGATGAAGCGCGATTTTTACGAAACACTGGGCGTCGAAAAGGATGCAAACGACGCCCATCTAAAAAGCGCCTTTCGCAAGTTGGCGATGAAATACCATCCGGACCGCAATCCGGGCGACGCCGAGGCCGAGGCCAAGTTCAAGGAAATCAACGAAGCCTACGAGGTTCTCAAGGAACCGCAGAAACGGGCCGCCTACGACCGCTTCGGCCATGCCGCCTTCGAGAACGGCATGGGCGGCGGGCGCGCCGGATCGTCGGATTTCGGCGCCTCGATGGCCGACATCTTCGACGACATCTTCGGCGATTTCATGGGCCGCGGGCGGGGGCCGCGCGGCGGACGCGAGCGCGGCGCCGATCTGCGCTACAATCTGGACATCACGCTGGAAGAGGCCTTCACCGGCAAGACGGTCGAAATCGAGGTCCCGACCTCGATCACCTGCACCACCTGTTCCGGCTCCGGGGCCAAGCCCGGCACGTCGGCGACGACCTGCCGGACCTGCGGTGGTCACGGCAAGGTGCGGGCAACGCAGGGCTTCTTCACCATCGAGCGCACCTGTCCCGCCTGCCAGGGACGCGGCGAGACGATCTCCGATCCCTGCCCGACCTGCGCCGGATCCGGCCGCACGACCCAGGAGCGCACGCTTTCGGTCAACATTCCCGCCGGCATCGAGGACGGAACGCGCATCCGGCTTGCCGGCGAGGGCGAGGCCGGCGTGCGCGGCGGTCCGCCCGGCGACCTCTACATCTTCCTGTCGCTGCGTCCGCACGACATCTTCCAGCGCGACGGCGCCGATCTTTACTGCCGCGTGCCCATCTCGATCACGACGGCAGCCCTCGGCGGCTCGCTCGATGTTCCGACCATCGGCGGCACGTCGGCCAAGGTGAAGGTGCCGGAAGGCTCGCAGACCGGGCGCCAGTTCCGCCTCAAGGGACAGGGCATGCCGATCCTTCGAGCCAACCAGACCGGCGATCTCTACATCACGGTCGTGGTCGAGACGCCGCAGAACCTGACCCGCCGGCAGCGCGAGCTTCTGGAGGAGTTCGAGCAGGAGTCCTCTTCCGAGAATCATCCCGAATCGACGGGCTTCTTTGCTCGCGTCAAGGATTTCTTCGGCGGCTGAGGCCCTTGCCGAAGTGCATTCGGTCGCCCACATGCCCGAAACTGGCATGCGAACGGAGCCGCGCATCGTCCTGACACCAGAAAGACAGGAAAAACACTTATCTGTGCATATCTCGCGGCGCTCTCCGCCATGACGTTGTCGCAATTCTCCGATGAGAGTCTCATCGTCAGGTGAGTGGCTCCATCCTCCCCGCAGACCATGTCCTGACGGTCCGGTCCCCATCCGCTCGGAACTCCCTGCGACCACAACAAGGAATATCAACCATGCTGCAAGAAACCCGCTGTCCTTCCGGCCGTTTCCGGACGATCGTGGACGACGAGGTACGGTTCATTCGCAGCTGGATGGAAAAGCCGCTGACGACCGGGGCGGTCAGTCCCTCGGGCCGGTTTCTCGCCCGGGCCATGGCATCAAGGGTCGACGTATCACTGGATGGGCCGGTCATCGAACTTGGCCCCGGCACGGGACCCGTCACGAGAGCGCTGCTCGGCCACGGCATTGCTCCCGAGCGCATTCATGCGGTGGAATACAACCCCGCCTTCGCGAACCTGCTCAAGACCCGGTTTTCCGCGATCAGCGTCATCGTCGGCGACGCCTACGGGCTGGAAAAGACCCTGCAGGACAGGGTCGACGGGCCCTTCTCGGCCATCGTCTCCAGCCTGCCGCTGTTTACCCGCCCGGCGCCGGATCGCCGCCGCCTGATGGAACAGGCGATGCGCCTGCTGAAGCCCGGCGCTCCCTTCATCCAGTTTTCCTACGCTCTCGTGCCGCCACTGCCGGCAAGCCCCGGCGAATGGACGCTGGAGGTCAGCCCCTGGATCCTGCGCAACCTGCCGCCGGCGCGCGTGTGGACCTACCGTTCCGACGCCGGGGCCTGATCGAGGCCAGGGCGCATACGGGAAGGTTCACCGAAGCCCCGCGTTGCCCGTCGCACAGCATCAGGGTCTGATACAAGAAAAAGCGCCGGCCATCTTCATGGCCGGCGCTTTTCCCATTTCAGTCCGTGGAGATCGCGGCCGATCAGTTGGCCGGGAGCGGCTCCGGCGTGTCGGCCAGCGTGCGCAGATAGGCGATCAGGTCGGCGCGGTCGCCAGGCTTCTTCAGACCGGCAAAGCCCATCTTGGTGCCGCTCACGATGCCCTTCGGATCCTTCAGGAAGTGATAGAGATTCTCGTAGTCCCAGACATGGTCCTTGCCGTAGTCGACCATCTCGGACGAATAGGCGAAGCCCGCATGCGTGCCCGGCGTGCGGCCGACGACGCCGTAGAGATCCGGGCCCGTCTTGTTGGGGCCGCCCTTGTCGAAGCCGTGGCAGGCGGCGCACTTCTTGGCGACGGATTCGCCCTTGGCCGGATCGGCGGACGCCAGAAGTTCGGCAATCGGCGGGTCCCCGGCCGGCGCAGCTTCGCCAGCGGCCTCACCGCCTTCCGTCACTTCGATGGCGTACCCAGGCTTTTCCGGCACCTCCATATGGAAGATGCCCTCGCCAAGGAAGCCAAGTCCCATGGCCAGCAGCAGCGTTCCGAGAACCGTTCCCGCGATCTTGTTGAGCTCAAATGAATTCATGAACCAAGGCTCCAGCGTCACCCGAAGCACCCTGCGCCAACCCCTCTATGGTCGTACGCAGGATCCTCCACCCTCATTCTCAATCCCGAGCACAGCCCGCCGCGAAATCAATCCGGTTTCGCGCGCCATGCTCCCTCGCGGCCCGTGGGCCTTGCATTCCACACTGCCCTGAATGTCCCGCTCCCAGGGCCATCACGGACATCATGCCCCTTTGGGCTTGCTGTCCCAGGGTCTCAATCAGCACCGGGCTCGTCCGAAAATCACGCGCCGTCTCCCCGGCAGCATGCTTTTCGTCCCGCTCTCACGGACAAGACTTTGCCGTCTCCAGTCCCCGTGCAGTGTCGAGCGGACGTTATCGACAATCCCTCCCGCCTGTCCATAGACATCATGGAAAAACAATCGGCCAAGATGGGCAAACAACGGATATCGACAGCCGTCGCACCCAGCCCCCCGGTCGAAACTCTTGCCAGCCGCGCGGCCATGGTCCTAAGACACCCTTCGCCTTTCCCGGATGCGATCCGTCCGAGGCGATCCTTCCGCCGCACCAGGCGCCACGACTTCAGGGAACCCAACCGCCATGTCCGATGGACAAGCCCGGCCGCCGGCCATCGTCATCATTCCGGCCCGTATGGCGAGCACGCGCCTTCCCGGCAAGCCGCTCGCCGACATCCACGGTGAGGCGATGATCGTGCATGTCTGGCGGCGGGCCGTCGAGGCGCAGATCGGCACGGTGGTGGTCGCCTGCGACGATGCCCGCGTGCAGCAGGCGATCGAGGCGGTCGGGGGAACCGCCGTGATGACCCGGCCCGACCACGCCAGCGGATCGGACCGCATCTTCGAGGCGCTTCAGGCCGTCGATCCGAACGGCAAGGCGGAGATCGTCGTCAACGTGCAGGGCGATCTTCCGACCATCGCGCCCGCGGCGATCCGCGCCTGTTTCCTGCCGCTGCTCGATCCCGCCGTCGATGTTTCGACGCTCGCCACAGAAATCAACGTGGAGGCGGAGCGGACCAACCCGAACGTCGTCAAGGTCGTCGGCACGCGGCTTGAGCCGGACCGGATGCGGGCGCTCTATTTTACCCGCGCGACGGCACCTTACGGCGAGGGCCCGCTCTATCACCACATCGGCCTTTACGCCTATCGCCGCTCGGCGCTTTCCCGCTTCGTGGCGATGCCGCCGTCAGAACTGGAACTGCGGGAAAAACTCGAGCAGCTTCGCCTGCTCGAAGCCGGCATGCGGATCGACGTCGCCCTCGTCGACGACGTCCCACTCGGTGTCGACACGCCAGAGCATCTGGAGGAAGCCCGCCTCCGGCTTGGCGCAAGCTGACGCGACCGACCGCCTTTCGGGTTGTCCTTCGAGGCAGACTTCGGATAGAGACAATCGGCGTCACGCCGCGCACCGCGGTCCTCGCCCTTTTAGAATGATCACGACAATGACCAAGCCGCTGCGCATCGCGTTCCAGGGAGAACGCGGCGCCAACTCCGAAATCGCCACGCTGGACGTCTATCCCGACAGCCAACCGATCCCGTGCCCGACCTTCGAGGATGCCTTTGCGGCGGTCCAGTCCGGCAGTGTCGATCTCGGCATGATCCCGATCGAGAACTCGCTCGCTGGACGCGTCGCGGACATTCACCACCTGCTGCCCGATTCCGGGCTTTATATCGTTGGCGAATACTTCCTGCCGATCCGCTTCCAACTGATGGCGCCCAAGGGGGCGACGCTGGAGGGGCTGAAAAGCGTCGAGAGCCATGTCCATGCCCTCGGCCAGTGCCGCAAGATCATCCGCAAATACGGCCTGACGCCGCGTGTCGCCGCCGACACGGCGGGCTCGGCACGGCTTGTGGCGGAATCGGGCGATCTCACCCGCGCGGCGCTCGCCCCCTATCTCGCCGCCTCGATCTACGGGCTCGACATCCTTGCCGAAAATGTCGAGGACGCCGCCCACAACACCACGCGCTTCGTGATCCTCTCCAAGACGCCGGCCCCGGCCGTCGTGGGCAGCGGCCCGGTCATGACCACCTTCGTCTTCCGGGTGCGCAACATCCCGGCCGCGCTCTACAAGGCGCTCGGTGGCTTTGCCACCAACGGCATCAACATGACGAAGCTGGAGAGCTACCAGCTCGGCGGGGAATTCTTCGCCACGCAGTTCTATGCCGACGTGGAAGGTCATCCGGAGGAGCCGCCGCTGCGCCGGGCGCTGGAAGAGCTGACCTACTTCTCCAAGGAACTGCGCATCCTCGGCGTCTATCCCGCTGCACCGCTGCGGGCAAAGCTGCGCGAGCAGGCACCGGCGGAATAGGCCCGGGCGGGGTCGCTCGGGCTCAGCTTGCCAGCCAGTGCGTGATGATGTGGCGGGCGATCGTCGGACCCGGCGGCACCCTCAGGCCGTCCGGATGCGTGCCGTCCACCATCTGACGCACCTCGTCGCGGTGGAACCAGCGGCAGTCCTCCAGTTCCGTGCTGTCCATCTCAACCGTCTCGGTGAGCGCCTCGCCGTAGCAGCCGAGCATCAGGGACATGGGAAAGGGCCAGGGCTGGCTGTTGTGATAGGCAACAGCGCCGATGCGGATGCCCGCTTCCTCGTAGACCTCGCGCCGGACCGCATCCTCCACCGTTTCGCCCGGCTCCAGGAAGCCGGCAAGGCAGGAGTAGCTTCCCGTAACGAAGCGGGCCTGCCGCCCCAGGAGACAGCGGTCGCCGTTCACCGCCAGCATGATGACGACGGGATCCGTGCGCGGGAAATGATGCGTGCCGCAGGTGTGGCATTCGCGGCGGTAGCCGCCGAGCGCCATGGTCGTCTCCGATCCGCAGACCGAGCAGAAGCGATGGGTCCTGTTCCAGTGCAGCAGGCTCCGCGCCTGCGCCTTGATGCCGAGATCGCCGCCCTTGAGGGGGCCCTCGATCGCCAGCGTGCGCAGATCGATCAGTTGGAAGCCATCGAGAGCCCCGTCGTCCTCGTCGCCCACAAAGGCCGCGACATGGGGGATCTCCTCGTGGTCCCACCCGAGCAGCACCTGCGGCGCCGGCTTCAGAACGAAGTCCTTCGCGGCCTCCAGATCGAAACTGCCCGTTTCGTTTCCATCGTGCGGCAGGATCGCCCTGTCGGCGGAAAACAGGTGATAGCGCGCCTTCGGGTCCTCCATCGCGGTCTCGACCACATCGGCGAAGGCGCGCGCCTCGGACCGGCGGTCGAGCGGATTGACGGCAAAGCCGGTGGCGGCGGAATAGTCAGTCGGCGGAAAATGAATGGGCATGATCGATCAGAGCTTCAGGCGGGTCTTGAGGTCGGCGAGGAGAGCGACGACGGTGGTGGGCGCATAGTGTACGGCCGGCTGGCGGCCCCAGACCGGGCCGGGCCAGGCGGGATCGCCGACGTGCCGCGCGATGACATGGACATGGAGTTGGCGCACCATGTTGCCAAGGGCCGCGACGTTGAGCTTGTCGGCGTTGGCCAGGTTCCGAACAACCGTGCTCGCGGCGGCAATCTCTTCCATGAGGATCGCACGCTCGGTTTCGTCGAGGTCGATGATTTCGGCAAGCCCATCCTTGCGCGGCACCAGGATCAGCCACGTCCAGGTGCTGTCGTTCATCAACAGGACGCGGCAGAGCGGCAGGTCGCCGACGAGGTGCGTATCCGCCGCAAGGCGCGGATCGAGGGTGAAGGCAGTCACGTGGCGGCTCCCTCGCGGTTGGCCGGAACCGGCGATAACGCCGCGCCGAAGGTGTCGTCAAGGCTCGGCTTCAGGCGCCAGAGCAGCAGGAAGCCGCGCAAGAGCAGGAAGGCGAGGAGGGCGAGCCAGAGGCCGTGGTTGCCGAGAAGGCTGGTGGCCGGAAACAGAATGGCGATATAGCCCGCCAGCGACAGGAGCATCATGTTGCGCATCTGGCGCGACCACGTCGCCCCGATGAAGACGCCATCCATCTCGAAGGCGAGCACGCCGGCAAGCGGCGTCAGCGCGGCATAGGGCAGGAACTGGCCGGCGGCGGCCCGGACGTCCTCGGCCGTGGTCATGAAGGCGATAACGGGCTTGCCCGCAGCGAAAAAGGCAAGGCTCGCGATCCCCGCCAGAATGAAGGACCAGATCGTGGTGAGGCGAACCGCCGTCACAAAGGCCGGGCGCTGGCGCGCGCCGATCGACCGGCCGGTGAGCTGTTCGGCGGCGGTCGCAAGGCCATCGAGGAAATAGCCGCCGACAAGGAAAAAATTCATCAGGATGGCATTCGCGGCCAGCGTCAAATCCCCGAAACCGGCACCGACGCGGGCGAAGATCGTGAAGCCGGCGAGCAGCGCGAAGGTGCGGATCATGATGTCGCCGTTGACGGCGAACATGCGGCTCATGGCCTGGCGGTCGAGGATCTCCGAGAGTTTCGGGACAGTCGTTGCCCGGTTGAAATGCCAGCAGACCGCAAGGCCCACGACAGCGGCGATGACCTCGCCGATGAGCGTGCCAAGCGCGACACCGAACAGTCCCCAGCCGAACACCAGCCCGAGCAGGAAGGAAAGCGCGATGTTGACGCCGTTGAGCAGCGTCTGCAACGCCAGCCCGACGCCCGCATGGCCGAGCCCGATGACCCAGCCGAGGATTGCGTAGTTCAAGAGCGCGAAGGGCGCCGACCAGATGCGGACGTCGTAATAGGCCCTTGTCGCCTCGGCGACCTCGGCGCTCGGCGCCGTGAAGAAGAGGGCGGCGGCGGCAAGCGGCCCCTGCAGCAGGATCATCACGAGGCCCGAGCCGACCGCGATCACCAGCGAGCGCAGAAGAATGCGCGTCTGCTCGGCCCTGTCGCCGGCGCCGAGCGCCTGGGCGGTGAGCCCCGTCGTGCCGGACCGCAGGAAGTTGAAGGTCGAAAAGAGCACGTCGAAGATCAGCGCGCCGATGGCGATGCCGCCGATGAGACGGGCATCGCCGAGCTGGCCGATCACCGTCAGGTCGACGACGCCAAGCAGCGGCGTCGAGATGAAGGCGAGCGTCATCGGCACGGCAATGCGAAAGACCACCGCGCTGGTGATCGGCAAGGCCTGGACCTCGGCCGGCCGGCCGGCGTGTGATTGCTCGCTCATGGAAGCTCCGAAAGGGCGACCCGGAAGGCGCCGCAAGACGTCCCGATCGACTGTTTCGCCCCTATACGACATTCGCCGCGCAAGGTCGCGACCATTCTGAGCGGTCACCCGGATTTGCCCGGCAGTGGCCGTCATCGGTCCGTTGGGACAACGGCTTTTTAACGCCCTTGTCGGACACTTGGCGCCAGAAAATGTCGGCGCGGCAATGAAGAGGCGACTAGCACCCGGCAGGTCACCCGTCATCACCATTCACAACCTGTGCCGGAAAGCCGCCAGCCTGGAGCGCCCAGTGCCATGACGAAGCCCCAGCCCGACCTGATGGCCAGCCCCCTTCGACCTTGGGCCATCGCGTTTCTTCTCCTTGCAACGCTTCTGACCTTCGCCTGGTATTTCGGGCAGGCTTGGCATCTCGACGAAGAGGGGTTGTCGACCTTCTCCGGCAAGGTGCCCTATTGGGATTTCTCCAATTTGTGGGGGGGTGCAAGGTTGGCTCTCTCAGGGCATGTGGATGCGCTGTTCGATCTTGACCGCTATCACGCCATGATGACGGACCTGCTGCAGGCGCCAGCCAATGACCAGGAATGGAGCTATCCGCCGTCGATCCTTCTGCTGGGTGCACCGTTCGCCCTCTTGCCCATCTGGCTCGCCTATGCACTCTGGACCGGGCTGACGATCGCGGCCCTGGCACTCAGCCTGACGGCCTTTTCGCTCTCGCGGACAGCTCTGCTCCTCGCCATTGCCAGCCCCGCCGTCGCACTCAACGCCGCCCTTGGCCAGAACGGGGCACTGATGGCGGCGCTTCTCATCGGCGGGCTCTCCCTTGCCGACCGGCGTCCGATCATCGCGGGGATCCTGATCGGGCTGATGTGCATCAAGCCACATCTGGCCATGCTGGTGCCTTTCGCCATGATCGCGAGCGGTAACTGGCGCAGCGTGTTCGCCGCGGCGCTGACCGTCCTGGCCGTCGTCGCGGCGTCGCTCCTAGCCTTCGGGGTCGATGCCTGGGTCCAGTTCATGAGTTTCACACGGCCGCTGATGGTCGCGATCCTCGAAGCCCCCTACGGCCAGTCCTACCAGATCAATGGAACATCTGTTTTCCTGCTTGCCCGATCCCTCGGCGCGTCCGTTCCGCTCTCATACGGCGCACAGATCGTCAGCGCCTTGTTCGCGATCGTTCTCACGGTCCGGCTCTGGCACTCTCCCTGCGCCGATCCGCGTCCGCGTATCGCCGCGACCGCCGTCCTGACCATTCTCGCCACCCCCTACGAGTGGTCTTACGATCTCGTGCTCCTCGCCGGACCGCTGGCCTGGCTGATCGCCGACCGTCCCACGCATCGATGGATCGTCGTGCTCGCCTGGACCTGGCCGCTGCTGACATTCTTCGTGACCTTTATCACCTCGTCTCCCCTCGCCCCCCTCATCCTTTGGCCCGTCGCGGCGCTCTGCTATCAGATGACACGCGACGAGCAGCGGGCGAGTGGAGAAGAGAGCCGGCGGATGACCGAGGGACGGACAATGTCGGCATTGTCGCCAAGCTGAGGCATAGTCAAACAGAAAACCCCGGACGGCTTTCGCCATTCGGGGTTTCATGCATTTCGTCTCAAGGCGACCAGCGGCCACGATGGGGTGACGACACTCACACCGTCTTGTCGACGTGCTCCGACGGCCCCATGTCGTTCGCCGGGGAAGACGCCGCCTTCGGGCCGCCGCGGGCAACGCCGACCATCGCGGGGCGCAGCACCCGGTCGCCGATCTTGTAGCCGTCCTGAACCACCTGAACGACCGTGCCGCTCGCGACTTCCGGGTTCGGCACTTCGAACATTGCCTGATGGAAATTCGGGTCGAATTTCTCGCCGAGCGGCGAGACCTTGCGCACGCCGTGCTGTTCGAGGGCGCTGAGCATTCCGCGCTCGGTCATTTCCACGCCTTCGAGCAGGGCAATCAGGGCGCTGTCGGCCGCTGCCCGGGCCTCGGCGGGCAGCGCATCCAGCGCGCGGCGCAGGTTGTCGCCGACCTGCAGCATGTCGCGGGCGAAATTCGCCACCGCATATTGGCGCGCGTCCTTCACCTCGCGCTCGGTGCGACGGCGCAGATTCTCCATGTCGGCGAGCGTGCGCAGGAGCTGTTCCTTCATCTCGGCGACCTGGGCGTCGGCCGACGGCGTTTCGGGCGCGGCGGACTCCCTGGCGGCGGGCGCCTCGGCGGCAGCGCCTTCAAGAGTCTCGTTCTCGGTCCGCTTGTCTTCGGTCATCGGTGTCCTCGCGAAAAATCCAATATGACGCCTCGGACGTCTTTGCGGCCCGATATCAGCGTTCGAGGGAAAAAAATCAAGGCAGGAAGACCGCGGAGAGGCCAATCCCGTCGTCTGTCATGTCAACCGGCCGTTTGAAATCGGCTAGGCGGCCAGCCTGTCTCCGGTCCCGGAACCGCACTTGCCCAAGGGGCGGTTCCCCCCGCTCCGCCTACGCGGGTGCAGGCTTTTCCGGCTCGACGATTTTTGCTCGGCGCATCAAGTCGTCCGAAAACCGGTTCCCACCCCCGCATACGCGGGGGCAGGCCTTTTCGGCTTGATGCTTTAGCCAAACATCCGGCTCACGAGGCGAGCGGTGTAATCGACCATCGGCACGACGCGCGCATAATTGAGCCGGGTCGGGCCGATCACGCCGACAACACCGACGACGCGCTGCTCGCTGTCGCGATAGGGCGCGGCGATGATGGACGAGCCGGACATGGAGAAGAGCTTGTTTTCCGAGCCGATATAGATGCGTACGCCATCGCCGGCATCGGCAAGACCGAGAAGCTGGATCAGATCCTGCTTGGTCTCCAGATCCTCGAACAGCAGCCGGACCCGCTCCAGATCCTCCAATGCCCTCAGATCGTCGAGAAGATTGGCATGGCCGCGAATGATCAGTGTCTCCGGGCGCCCGGCGGTCGCCTGCGACCAGGTGGCAAGACCAGCGTCGACCACCTTGCGGGTCAGAAGATCGATCTCGGCCTTCTGGTCGGCGAGCTGACGCTCCAGTTCGACCCGGACGTCGGCCAGCGTGCGCCCGCGAACCTGGGCGTTGAGATAATTCGAGGCCTCGACCAGCGCCGCGTGGGGCAGACCCGCCGGCAGGTCGATGATGCGGTTCTCCACCGCGCCATTCTCGCCAACGAGAACCACGAGCGCCTTGGTCGGTTCGATGCGAACGAACTCGATATGCTTGAGGAGCATGTCGGACTTGGCCGTCAGCACGACGCCCGCCCCGCGCGAGAGGCCGGAGAGAAGCTGGCTTGCCTCCGTCAGCACCGCCTCCACCGACTTGCCGGAGCCGGCGCCGCGCACCTGTGCCTCGATGGAGGTGCGCTCCTCCTGGGTGAGGTCGCCAATCTCCAGCATCGCGTCGACGAAGAAGCGCAGGCCCTTGTCCGTCGGCAGGCGGCCGGCGCTGGTATGCGGGGAAAACAGCAGGCCGGACCGCTCGAGATCCGACATGACGTTGCGCACGGAGGCCGGCGACAGGGTCATGGGCAGCAGCCGGGACAGGTTTCTCGACCCCAGCGGCTCGCCCGTCTCCAGATAGGTCTCGACGACCACCTTGAAGATCTCGCGCGATCGCCGATCCAGATCGCGAAGCAGAGACGTTGTTTCCGTTGTCGTCACATTCATTCCCATCGACCCGCTCTCCGATCCCAGTTCGATCGCCGCGTGCCGTAAACACCATTCCTAATATGGTGGATGGCGCCGGACAAATAAATGGGGGCAAGCAAACCGCGCACCAGTTTCGACGGCCAGACCGTTTAACCATCGCCCTTCCGGCGCAATTCTTCCCTTTGCGCAACCGGGTCCCAATCGCTACAAGAGCCCAATTCGAAAGAGCGGACGCGCGCCGGCCAAGGCCTGCCCTCCGCCAAGCCGCGACAAAAGGACATTCATGCGCCCCTCCAAACGAGCACCGGACGAACTGCGCCGCATTTCTCTGGAACGAGCCGTCTCCAAACACGCCGAAGGCTCGTGCCTCGTCAAGTTCGGCGACACGCACGTGCTGTGTACCGCGAGCCTTGAAGAGCGCGTTCCGCCGTGGCTGCGCGGTGGCGGCAAAGGCTGGGTCACCGCCGAATACGGCATGCTGCCGCGCTCGACCGGCGACCGGATGCGGCGCGAGGCCACTGCTGGCAAGCAGTCCGGCCGCAGCCTCGAAATCCAGCGTCTGATCGGCCGGTCCCTGCGCGCCGTCGTCGACCTTGCAGCGCTCGGCGAACGCCAGATCACCGTCGACTGCGACGTCATCCAGGCCGACGGCGGCACGCGGACGGCCGCGATCACCGGCGGCTTCGTCGCGCTCTACGACTGCATCTCCTGGATGAAGGCGCGCAGCATGTTCGGCAACGGGGTCATCAAGGATCACGTCGCCGCCGTTTCCTGCGGCATCCACGAGGGATCGCCGGTGCTCGACCTCGACTATGCCGAGGATTCGGCCGCGGAGACCGACGCCAATTTCGTCATGACCGGCTCCGGCGGCATCGTCGAGATCCAGGGAACGGCCGAAGGCGCGCCCTTCTCGGAGGCCGAATTCGGCGTTCTCCTCGGGCTCGCCAAAACTGGCATCGCCCAGCTTGTCGACCTGCAGAAGATGACGCTCGGCTGAAAGCGGCCAGAAGGGACGAAGCGATGACGCGCAGGATCGACGGCAAGCGCCTTCTCGTTGCGAGCCACAACAAGGGCAAGATCGGCGAGCTGGAATTCCTGCTCGGCGGCCTTCCGATCGAGCTCGTCACGGCGGGCGAACTCGGGCTTCCCGAGCCGGAGGAGACCGGCACGACCTTCGTCGAGAATGCCCGGATCAAGGCGCTGGCGGCGGCAACCGCTGCCGGCGAGGTCGCGCTTTCCGACGATTCCGGCCTTTGCGTGGAGGCACTCGATGGTGCGCCCGGCGTCTACACCGCCGACTGGGCCGGCCCGGACCGCGACTGGGACCGCGCCATGCGCCTCGTCGAAGAGGAACTTCAGAAGGTCGATGCGCGCGCGCCGGAGCAGCGCAAGGCCAAGTTCGTCTCGCTCCTCTGCCTTGCCTGGCCGGACGGTCACACCCAGGAATATCTCGGCGAGCGCGAGGGCACGCTCGTCTGGCCGCCGCGGCGCGGCCCGATCGCCTTCGGCTACGATCCCGTCTTCGTGCCGGACGGCGAGAGCCGCACCTTCGGCGAGATGACTGCCGAGGAAAAGCACGGCAGCATCTGGCATGCGCCGGGACCCCTCTCCCATCGCGCCCGTTCGGTCAAGGAACTGGTCGAGGGCGCCTTTCCCCCAGGGACAAAGCCGTGACGCAATCACTGCCTGAGGGCGTGGCCCGTGCGGGCACGCCCGACATCGGGTTCGGCGTCTATGTGCACTGGCCCTTCTGCGCGGCCAAGTGCCCCTATTGCGACTTCAACAGCCATGTCCGGCATTCGCCGCCGGACCAGAAGCGGTTTGCCGCCGCGCTGGCGCGCGAAATCCGGCATTTCGGCGCGGCGACGCCCGGACGCACGGTCACCAGCATCTTCTTCGGCGGCGGCACGCCGTCGCTGATGGAACCCGGCACCATCGAGACTGTTCTTGAGGCCATCGCCAACGAATGGCCGGTCGCGCCCGACGCCGAAATCACCATGGAGGCCAACCCGTCCTCCGTGGAAGCGGGCCGCTTTGCAGGCTACCGGTCGGCCGGCGTCAACCGGCTGTCGCTCGGCGTGCAGGCGCTCAACGACGCGGATCTCAAATTCCTCGGCCGGCTGCACGACACGCAAAGCGCGATCCGGGCGATCGAGCTGGCGCGGTCGATCTTCCCGCGCCTTTCCTTCGACCTCATCTATGCCCGGCCGGGGCAGACGCCCGAGGCCTGGGCACGAGAGCTGGAAGAGGCGATCAAGCTTGCCGCCGACCATCTCTCGCTCTACCAGCTCACTATCGAACCCGAGACGCCCTTCGCGGCGCTTCATGCCAGGGGCAAGCTGCCGATCCCGGATCCGGACATGGCCGCAACGCTTTTCGCCACGACGCGCGAGATCACCGAGCAACATGGCCTGCCGGCCTACGAGATCTCCAACCATGCTGTACCGGGGGCGGAGAGCCGCCACAATCTCATCTACTGGCGCTACGGCGAATATGCCGGCGTCGGCCCGGGGGCGCACAGCCGCCTTGTCCTTCCGGATCACCGGCTGGCGCAGGTGACGGAAAAGGTGCCGGAAAGCTGGCTCGACCTCGTCGAAAGCCGGGGCCATGGCGTGACGTTCGAAGAGACGATCGCCGGCGAGATGGCCGGCGACGAGATGCTGCTGATGGGCCTGCGCCTCGTCGAGGGCATCGATCCGAGACGCTACGCGGCTCTTGCCGGGCGCCGTCTCGATCCGGTCAGGCTCGCCGATCTCAAGGCCCACGGCATGGTGGAGGAAATCGCCGGCGGGCGCATCCGCGCCTCGCGCGAGGGCTGGTTCGTCCTCGACGCGGTGGTCGCCGATCTGGCGGCCTGAGGACCACTCTCAGCCCGGCAGCGGCAGACCTTCGGCATCCGCGAGGACAACGGCCTCGGCGGCAGGCATCGCCGCCACCTCCGGCATTCGTGCAGGCAGGGCGATCTCCACGGAATGGGCGGCACGCGGCATTTCGAGAACGCAGACGAGGCCCCTGACGGGTTCGCCGCGATCAAGCCGCAGATCGGCAGGCTCCATGCTGCGGATGAGAAAGCCATGGGCGAGCGCCAGCCGGCCGAGATACTCCGGCGCATGGGCATAGCGCAGGGACGGGCGCAGAACCCAGTCCTCGCCCTCGGACAGTTCGACCGAGAAGGCAAAGAGACCGCCCGGGACGAGCCGGCCCGAGACCGCCGCGAAGACGGCTGCAAGATCGCCCATGTAGACGAAGACGTCCGCCGCCGTGACGAGGTCGTAGGCCTCGCCGGCCCGGCTCAGGTCGTCGACGACATCGCCCTCGCGCAAGGCGGCATAAAGGCCCTTGGCACGAGCGGCCGCAACCATGTCGGGGGAAAGATCGACGCCCTCCATATGCCCGACCCTCTCCGACAGGGCCTCCGCCATCAGCCCCGTGCCGCATCCAAGATCAAGAGCATGGGCGAATATCTTGCCGTGCCTGACCCTCTCGATCGCCGCTCCGATCAGCTTCGGCGCGCGGTACTGCAGCGCCTCGACGAGGCTTGCCTCGAAGCGGTCGGCATAGTCGTCGAAAAGGGCGCGGACATAGGCTGGCGGGGCAATGTCCGGGGCCGGCTCGTCGCCGATCAGGGACAATTGCAGGCTGGCGCCGAAATGATCCTCCGGATCGAGAGCGAGAAGGGTTTCGAAGGCTTCGCGCGCGGCCGTAGCGTTGCCGGCCTTCGCCTGCGCGCTTGCGAGCGCAAAGAGGCAAGCCGCCCAACCGGGGGCGATCTCCAGCGCTTGCGCATAAAGATCGGCCGCCGCGGCAAAATCGCCGTCGGTTTCCAGCAGGCGGGCATATTCGAAGCGGCGGTCGGCGAGAAGATCGCCGGAAGAAAGGCTTGAGGGCGCAAGGGCCATTTGGGTCGAGAATCCGAAATGCGTGGGAGAGGCAACGGCTGCCCCTCGCCAAGGCGGCACCGCGCGAGGCGATGGCCCGATCCGGGCATTTCATTCTCTGGCGGCCGATCGCTCGCAGATGCGTCGAATTTTGGCGTTTGGCAAGAGGCAAGTTTCACCGGCCAGGACTATTTTTCGCTCAAACCGGGCCCGCCCAGGTCGCATCCCTCGCAAAAGGGTTGTCGCTGCCCTGCAACGCCGTCATATGTTGACGGAAAGAGCGGATTGGCCGCGAAGAAGAACGGCCTCGGCTCAGTGCTGAAGGAGACGGCAGGACAATGGCGAACAGTACACTGGCACGATTTCTGGGCGATACGCCGCTCAGGGTTCTGGTGCGGCTTGTCTTCATGTCCTTCATCGTCGGCGTCGTCATGGCGGCGCTTGGTATCGAGCCGACGGATATCGTGCGTTCCATCGTCGAATTCTTCCAGAACATCTACGAGATGGGCTTTGCCGCCATCGACAAGGCGTTGCGCTACTTCCTGCTCGGCGCCATCGTCGTCGTGCCGATCTGGCTCATCATCCGCATTTCAAAGGCCGGGCGTTCCTGAGCGGCCGGCAACCGGGGCAAGCGGCGGACCACAGAATCCGGCGGACGGCAAAAGGCGTTCCAAGACGTGGCGAGATATGGACGGGAAAAGCCGAGCTTCTGGCGACAGGCGGCGGACGTGTTCTCCGTCTTCGTCGCCGGCCTCATGCTGACGCTCCTGATCGTCTTCTATGCCTATCAGCGCTATGTCGTGCCGGACCGGAGCGACACAGGAGCGAGAGCCGAGGTCGGGGCGCCGTCCGAACCGGCATCCGTCGCGGCAACGGGCGAAGGAACCGCACCGACGGCCATGGCGGCCGAAAGCCCCGCGTCTGCCGAGGCTGACACCACGGCAGAGGCTCGCGAAGACAAGTCCGACCTGCCGATCCCGGCCGTCGAGCGCAACGTGACGCCCGCGGGTGTGACACAAGCCCCGAAGATCGACGGCCCGCTGCAACGCGTGCCGGCGCCCGCACCCGACCAGACGAGGCTCACCGCCGTCACGACGAAGCGCTATTTCCAGCCGATCGTGCTCGATGCCGGCCACGCCCGGGTCGCCGACGGGCCCGATCTCTACACCCTCGCCTTTGCCGGCGTCGAGGCGCCCGATTTCAAGAGCACCTGCGTGACCCACGGCGGCCAGACCTGGCGCTGCGGCGGCGAGGCGCGCGGCGATCTCTCCCGTCTCGTGCAGGGACGCGCGCTCGACTGCACGCCGGCAACGCCCGACGCGCAGAATGTCATCCGGACCTATTGTTCGATCGGCCGGTTCGATATCTCGATGTGGCTGATCAAGCGCGGCTGGGCACGTCCCGCGGACGACGCCACCGAGGAGATCCGTGCCGCCGCCGACGAGGCAAAGGCCGCCAAGATCGGCATCTGGCAATAGGCCCCGAACGCCCCGGAAGCGGTATCGACGAGGGCTAAAACCTCAAGGCGTCTTGTCAGCCCAGATCTCGGTGTCTCGCCCCTTGAGGTCGGCAAGCGAGGACAGGCCGGAGCGTTCCATCAGCGCCAGGAGATCGCGACAGATCGCGGTCGCCAGGCCCGGCCCCTCGTAGACGAACCCCGTATAAAGCTGGACGAGATCTGCACCGGCGGCGATCTTGGCGAAGGCATCGGCACCCGACGCGATGCCGCCGACGCCGACGATGGGAAGCTCCGGCCCGACAAGGCGGCGCATGCGCGCCAGGATCACCGTGGAGCGGTGGAACAGCGGCCGGCCGGAAAGTCCCCCCGCCTCGGCGGCAAGCTCTGCAGATACATCGTTGCGCTCCAATGTCGTGTTGGAAACGATCAGGCCGTCGATCTTCCGTGCCAGCGCGACCTCGGCGATGTCGGCCAAGCCCTCGTCCGTCACATCCGGCGCGATCTTCAGGAGCACCGGCACCCGGTGGCCCGCCCCGGCCACCGTTTCCTCGCGCGCCGCCATGACGCGGGCGAGCAGATCATCAAGTGCATCGCGGGCCTGAAGGTCGCGCAGGCCGGGCGTGTTGGGCGAGGAAATATTGACCGTGAAATAGGAGGCGAAGGCCGCGAAGGTCCTGATGCCGGTGACATAGTCGGCCATGCGGTCGTCGGCGTCCTTGTTGGCGCCAACGTTGACGCCAACGATCCCGCCCCGTCCGGCTCGCGCCTTGAGCCGGGCGAGCGCCGCCTCGTGCCCCTCGTTGTTGAAGCCGAGCCGGTTGACGACGGCGCGGGCGGCGGGATCGCGGAAAATGCGCGGGCGCGGATTGCCGGGCTGGGGCCTCGGCGTGAGCGTTCCCACCTCGGCAAAGCCGAAGCCGAGCTTCAGGAGCGCGTCCGGCACCTCGGCATTCTTGTCGAAGCCGGCGGCCATGCCGACCGGGTTGGAGAAATCGAGATCCCACAGTTTCACGTGAATCCGTGGATCGCGGACGGGCGTCACAGGCGGGATCAGCCCGGCCTTGAGGGTCGCGATCGTCAGTTCGTGTGCCCGCTCGCCGTCGACGAAGGGCATCAGGGCCCGCTGAAATAGACCGTAGACGCTCATGCGCCGCCCTTTGAAACGGAACGGATCGTTTCAGGAACCAGATGCTGCCCGTCGCCGCCGAGGGGCAGGTCCTCGACGGAGAGCGCGGCCGCCGTTTCAAGCGATCCGTAGAGATGGGGAAAGAGCGCGCCGCCGCGCGAGGGCTCGAATTTGAGGGACGGCCCGAGGCTGTCCGCGTCCACGGCGACGAGGAGCAGATCCGTCTTGCCAGCAAAGTGCTTGGCCAGCGTTCCAGCGACCTGTTCGGCGGTGGAAAAATGGATGAAGCCGTCGTGCTTGTCGTCAGGCGATCCGTGATAGCGGCCCGTCGACACCGCTTCGTCCCATTCGGACCGTGACAGGATTTTGTAGATCAATCGCATCGCCCGCCCTTCGGCCTCCCTGACTTGCCCGGAATGTCTCGCCAGTCCGGACCTAGCCTTGCGCGCTGCGGCAATCAAGCGGTTTTGAGAGCGACAGGGAACCCGGCGATTTTCGGGCGTGCTGCTGAATCCACTGGACAGGAATTAATGCCAGAGTTAATGGTGGAGAAGCGGATTTTATTCCTGATATCGCGGCCTGTGCGCGCCGATCACGAGGCCATGCCCGCGCAAGACCGCGTGCCTTGCCCTGGCCTTGGAGATGGACCGAGAGGGCATGCGGCCGGCCTGCTGGTATCGGGGACGGTTCCCGGCAAGGAACTCGAGGTTCGCGGCGTTCGGGTGCGTCGTTTCGATCGACAGAGGCAGGGCCATCGCGGCGCGGGTCTTCCGTGCCCGACCGGCAGAGAGGCGCGCAGCATCGCTCGCCGCCGGCCGGCCTCTCATGAAGGGAACCGAGACATGCTGTCCCACGAGCAAATCTGGAGCGCCGTCGACTTGCTGGCGGCACGCTTCGACATGACGCCGTCGGCGCTTGCCAAACGGGCCGGTCTCGATCCGACCACCTTCAACAAGTCGAAGCGCTTTGCCGGCGACGGGCGCCCACGCTGGCCCTCCACGGAATCGCTCGCCAAAATCCTTGAGGCAACCGGCGCGAGCCTGGAAGAATTCTACGGCATGCTCGTCGGCGAGAAGAAGGGCTCCGACCTCCTGCCCCAGCAAAGTTCCGTGCCGCTGATCGGCCTTGCCCGGGCGGGCGCCGGCGGATTCTTCGACAGCGGCGGACTGCCCGTCGGCAATGACTGGGACGAGGTGTCCTTTCCCGGCGAACGGGGCGAGGCGGTCTTCGCACTCGAGGTCACCGGCGATTCCATGGCGCCGCTCTACCGGGACGGCGATGTCATCATCGTCTCGCCAAGCGCGCAAACGCGGCGCGGCGACAAGGTGGTCGTGCGCACCCGCTCCGGCGAGGTGATGGCCAAGGTGCTCTCGCGCCGCTCGCCGCGCGCCATCGAGCTTGCCTCGCTCAATCCCGTCCATGCCGACCGCTCGATCCCGGTGGAGGATGTCGAATGGATCGCCCGCATCCTCTGGGCCAGCCAGTAGCCGATGGCGGATGCGCCCTCGCGGATCGCCGATCCGCCTGAAATGGACACCGACACGCTGCTGCCGCCTCGCTTTCGCGACTGGTTCGATGCGAAGGGCTGGCGACCGCGGCCGCATCAGCTTGCGCTTGTCGAGAAGGCACAGGTAGGACGGTCCGCTCTCCTGATCGCCCCGACGGGCGCGGGCAAGACGCTGGCCGGCTTCCTGCCAAGCCTCATCGCGCTCCACCAGCGACCGAGGACGCGTGCAAAGCCCGGCATGGCCCGGCGCGGCATTTCCGTGCTCTACATCTCGCCGCTCAAGGCGCTCGCGGTCGATATCGCCCGCAATCTCGAAGCCCCCATCGCGGAAATGGGCCTTGCGGTCGAGGTCGAGACCCGGACCGGCGACACGCCAGCCCACAAGCGCCAGCGCCAAAGGCTCAATCCGCCCGACATCCTGCTGACGACGCCCGAACAGCTTGCCCTGCTGATCGCCCAGAAGGATGCGGCACGCTTTTTTTCCGACCTTGAGACCGTCGTCCTCGACGAACTTCACGCGCTCGTCACCTCCAAACGCGGTGACCTCCTCGCCCTCGGCCTTGCCCGCCTCAAGGCGATTGCCCCGAAGGTCCGCCACGTCGGCCTGTCGGCAACCGTCGCCGACCCCGATGCGCTGCGGGCCTGGCTGGTGCCGCAGGAAGAGGACGGCGAACCGGCGATGGCCGATCTCGTCACGGTCGCGGGTGGTGCGGCGCCCAACATCCGCATTCTGGAGACCGAGGAGCGTATTCCCTGGTCCGGCCATTCGGCCCGCTATGCCATCGGCGAGGTTCTCGCCGAAATCGCCGCGCACACAATGACGATCATCTTCGTCAACACGCGCAGCCAGGCGGAGATGATCTTCTCCGGACTCTGGCGCATCAACGAGGAAACGCTCCCCATCGCGCTCCACCACGGCTCGCTCGACGCCGGGCAGCGGCGCAAGGTGGAAGCCGCGATGAGCGCCGGAAGCTTGCGCGCCGTCGTCGCGACCTCGACGCTCGACCTCGGCCTCGACTGGGGCGACGTCGACCTCGTCATCCATGTCGGCGCGCCGAAAGGCGCAAGCCGCCTCGCCCAGCGGATCGGCCGCTCCAACCACCGCATGGACGAGCCGAGCGAGGCCGTGCTGGTGCCGGCGAACCGCTTCGAGGTGCTGGAATGCCGGGCGGCGCTGGAGGCCAGCCGCAAGGGCGCGCAGGATACGCCGCCGATCCGCGACGGCGCGCTCGACGTCCTCGCCCAGCATGTCATGGGACGGGCCGTCGCCGGCCCCTTCTTCGCCGACGATCTCTATGAGGAGGTGCGGCGGGCCTATCCCTACCGCCATCTCGACGCCGATACCTTCCTGCGCGTCGTCGATTTCGTGGCGACCGGCGGCTACGCCCTTCGGGCCTACGAGCGCCATGCCCGCATCCGGCTGACCGCCGACGGAACCTGGCGGCTGTCGCACCCTCGCCTTGCCCAGCAATACCGGCTCAATGTCGGCACGATCATCGAGGAGCCACTGGTCAAGGTCCGCCTTGCCGGGCGCGGCAAGACCCGGCCCGGCGCGCCGGCCGGACCGCTGCGCGGCGGACGCGTGCTTGGCGAGGTGGAGGAATATTTCGCCGAGCAGCTTTCTCCCGGCGACACCTTTCTCTTTGCCGGCGAAACATTGCGCTTCGAGGGTATGCGCGAGACCGAGATGCTGGTGAGCCGCGCCGCCGATGAGGCGCCCAAGATCCCGGCCTATGCGGGCGGCAAGTTTCCGCTCTCCACCTTCCTTGCCGAGGGCGTGCGCGCGATGCTGGCCGATCCCGACGGCGGCCACCACCTGCCGGATCAGGTGCGCGAATGGCTCGCCATCCAGCGCCTCGTCTCGGTGCTGCCGCGGCGCGACCAGTTGCTGGTCGAGACCTTCCCGCGCGCCGAGCGCTTCTACATGGTGGCCTACCCGTTCGAGGGGCGACTCGCGCACCAGACGCTCGGCATGCTGCTGACGCGCCGGCTGGAACGGGCCAAGCTGAAGCCCACAGGCTTCGTCGCCACCGACTATTGCGTCGCCATCTGGGGCCACGGAGACATGGGAACGGCCTTCGCCGATATGCGCCCCGGCATCGAAGCCCTCTTCGACGCCGACATGCTGGGCGACGACCTGGAGGCCTGGATCTCGGAGACCTGGATGCTGAAGCGGACCTTCCGCGCCTGCGCCCTCATTTCCGGCCTGATCGAGAAGCGCCATCCGGGGCAGGAAAAATCCGGCCGGCAGGTCACCGTCTCCACCGACCTCATCTACGACGTGCTCAGAAGCCACGAGCCGGACCATATTCTCCTTCAGGCAACCTGGGCGGATGCAGCCTCAGGGCTTCTCGACGTCCACCGGCTTTCGGAGATGCTCTCCCGCATCAGCGGGCGAATCGTGCATAAGAGGCTCGACCGCGTCTCGCCGCTGGCGGTTCCGATCATGCTGGAAATCGGCCGCGAGCCGGTGGCCGGCGAGGCGGCGGACGACATTCTCGCCGATGCGGCGGACGACCTCGTCAGGGAGGCCATGGGTGGAGCCGGCTGAAGACAGGCAGAGTGGAGAGATCGCGATGAGCGGCGGCCTGCGCTGCGCGCGCCTGAAGTTCCAGGGCCAGCAGATGCTGCTCGACCCGGCGGGAGCTCTTGTCTGGCCCGACGAGAGCCTTCTCGTCATCGCCGACCTGCATTTCGAAAAGAGCTCGTCCGGCGCGGTGCGAGGGCTTTTCCTGCCGCCCTATGACACCGGGATCACACTGCGCCTGATCGAGGGGCTGATGGAGCGCCATCGCCCGAGGCAGGTCATCGCGCTCGGCGACAGCTTTCACGACCGCCGCGCCGCCGAACGACTTTCGGGCTCCGACCGCCTGCGCATCCGCGCGCTCACAGCGGCCTGCGACTGGACATGGGTCGCCGGCAACCATGACCCGGACGCTCCGACCGATCTCGGTGGGCGGGCGGCGGAGGAAATCGCCATCGGCCCGGTCGTCTTCCGCCACGAGCCGCGCCCCGGCACGGGGCTGGACGAGGCGCTCGGCGAAGTCGCGGGACATCTTCATCCTGCGGCACGGGTCGTCGTGCGCGGGCGCTCGGTGCGCTGCCGCGCCTTCGCCTGCGACGGCCGGCGGCTGATCCTGCCGGCAATCGGCGCCTTTACCGGCGGCCTCAACGTCCTCGATCCCGCCTTCCGGGCGCTCTTTCCGGGACGGGCCTTCCATGCCTGGATGATGGGCGAAACGCGCGTCCATCCGGTGCGCGCCGGCGACCTCAGGCCCGGCTGAACCGCACCTCTTGATCGTCGTGGCGTACCGGCATGCCGGTACGCCACTCTCAGGTTTGCGGCATCGGGTTTTCCGAAAGCCTGTCCCCATCCCTGATCAAGTCGGGGACAGGCTTTTTCGGCCCGATGCCTAGTCCCGGCGGAAGATGATGCCGGCGAGCCAGCCGGTGGCGCCGGCCATCAGGACGGTAGCGATGCCGTAGAGAAAGCCGTGGTCGCGGGAGTATTTCGCCATGAACTGTTCGAAGCCGATCTTGGCGACCTCGATGGGATAGGTCTCCTCGGCGAGCTTGGTGTTGTCCTGGAAGAGCATGACCTTCGCCTCGTAGGTGCCGACCGGTACGTTGGCGGGCATGGGCAGAGTGGCCTGGAACAACGACGGCGTCAGGAATTTCACCGCGCCCGCGTCCTGCATATAGCGGCCCTGGGCCTGCATGAGGCGCAGGAAGGCCCTTTCATAGACCGAGCGGAAGGGCTTGACGGGTTCGGCGGCGCGGCGCAGCGGGATCATGTCCATGCCGATCCCCATCCGGGCGAGCGCGGCCTCCGGCGTGATCCGGTCCAGCGGGGCGCTGGCAAGCACCGCGTAGAAGGCCGGAACCAGCCGATAGCGCTCGGAATCCTTGTTGATCCAGACGCCGAAGGTCCGCTCCTTCTGGCGGGTCACCACATTGGTCGGAGGACCCTTCACCTCGATGATGATCTGATAGCCCGCCGGGCGCGCGACGGTCTGCGCATCGCGCTCGATGGCGCCGAAGAAGACGATCTGCGACCCGGTGAAATTCGACGAGATCGAGACGAGGTCGGAGGAAAGGGCCGTGATCAGCCGCTCCGCATGGGCCGGGACCGAAAGGCCGGCGGCGAACAAGACGGCCAGAATGGCGCGCCACATGGCCGGCGCGACACGGAAGACGGAGCGGGCGGGACGACAGCTGCTCATAGTCCCTCCCCGCTGATGCTGGTGATGGAGAACAGTTCCGGCGGCGTCAGGATGAGATTGACCGCGAAGCGGACGCCGACGGCGAGCACCAGCAGGCCGAGCAGGGCCCGCAACGTCTCGCCGCGCAGGCGCTGGCCGACACGGGCGCCGAACTGAGCGCCGACGACACCGCCCACCATGAGGCAGAGGCCGAGGATCGCGTCCACCGCGTGGTTGGTGCCGGCCTGCATGATCGTCGCGAAGGCCATGGTGCCGACGGTCTGCATCAAGGTGGTGCCGACGACGATCGAGGTCGGCACGCGCAGGAGGTAGATCAGCGCCGGAACCATGATGAAGCCGCCGCCGATGCCGAGCAGGGCGCCGAGGAAACCGATCATCATGCCGAGGCCGACGACCGGGATGGCCGATACGTAGAGCCGCGAGCGGCGGAAGCGGACCTTGAGCGGCAGGCCGTGGATCCAGTTGTGCTGACCCGGCCTGCGGGAGGTAGGGCGCTTGCCCGAGCGCGCGGCGACCATGGCGCGCAGGGCCTCGGCCAGCATCAGACCGCCGATCGTGCCGAGGAAGGCGACATAGCTGAGCGCGAGGACGAGATCGAGCTGGCCCTGCTTGCGAAGCGCCGTGAAGACGGTCACGCCGAGAAACGACCCGACGATACCCGACAGCAGCAGGAAGGAGCCCAGCTTGAAGTCGACCATCTTCTTGCGCACATAGGCGAGGGCGCCGGACGCCGAGGAGGCGACGATCTGGCTGGCGACGGTGGAGACCGCCACGGCGGACGGAATGCCGGAGAAAATGAGCAGGGGCGTCAGGAGAAAGCCGCCGCCGACCCCGAAGAGGCCCGAGATGAACCCCACTGCCGCGCCCATGGACAGCAGCAGGAAGACGTTCATCGGCAGTTCGGCGATCGGCAGATAGATGTCCAAAATCGCCTCCGGCAACGCGGGCGGGACGAGGCGGGACCGGCAACGAACGGCCCCTGACGGTCGTCGGAAATAAACCGAGGCCCGCGCCTTGTCGTGCCGCCGCACGATCAATCGGCAGCACTAAAGATAGGGTTAAAATGCATGCTGCGCCGCGTCAATCGCTTGCCCGCCCCGCCATCCGGACAAGCGTCGCCGATATCCGGATTCACGCAGGGTGGATAAGGTCATGGGCTTGTGCAAGGCTCCCCGGCCTGACCGAACGGAAACCGACAAGAAAGGCAGACCATGAGACGATGGCTGGTTCGACTGTTCCTCCTGCTGGCGGTCGCCTGCGCTGCGGGCTACGTCGCCTGGAGCCGGTTCGGACCGATCGAGGTCGAGGTCGCGCGGCCGGTTCGCGGCCCTGCCGTCGAGGCGGTCTATGGACCCGGCACCGTCGAACCGGAGGTGATGCTGCCGATCGGCCCCAAGGTTTCCGGCCGGATCGAGACGATCGACGCCCACGAGGGCGACGAGGTGAAGAGCGGCGCCGTGCTGGCGACGCTGGCCAGCGACGAGCTTTCCGCCGGGGTGCGTGAAATGGAGGCGCGTGTCGCCTTCGCCGAAGCCCAGTTCAAGCGCGCCAGCGACCTCTTCGCCAAGCGCACCGGCACGGCGGCCGCGCTCGACGAGGCGCGCAATGCGCTGGCAACCGCCAAGGCCGCGCTGGACCGGGCCCGCGAACAACTCGCCGAAATGAGCCTCAAGTCCCCCGCCGACGGGCGGATCATCCGCCGCGACGGCGAGATCGGCCAGCTCGTCGGCCCGAACGACACGGTGTTCTGGATGTCCTGCTGCAAGGCCCTGCGCGTTGCCGCGGAGATCGACGAAGAGGATATCTCTGCCGTGAAGCCCGGCCAGCAGGCCCTGATCCGCGCCTCCGCCTTTCCCGACAAGGTGTTCAAGGGCACCGTTACCTCGATCACGCCCAAGGGCGACCCCGTGGCGCGCAACTTCCGCGTCCGCATCAGGCTCGATGGGCCGACGCCGCTGCTGATCGGCATGACGGCCGACTGCAACATCATCCTCGACACCCATGAGAACGCGCTGCTCGTGCCTGCCGAGACGGTGGAAAAGGGCAAGGTCTTCGTCGTCGAGGACGGCCACCTCAGGGAACGTGCCGTCCGGACGGGCATATCGGGCAACGGGCGCGTCGAAATCCTCGAAGGCCTCTCGGAAACGGACGAGGTCGTCGTCCATCCGCGCGACGGGCTCGCCGAGGGCCGGGCCGCCACGATCGCCCCCAACGCTACCGCCACCACGGGCGGGTAGACCATGCCGCTCTTCCTGCGCATCGCCCTCGTACACCTGACCGGCCGGAAGCGCCAGACGCTGATGTCGCTGCTCGGCATCGCGCTCGGCGTCGCCTTCTTCATGGCGGTGAGTTCGCTGATGCGCGGCTCGGAACAGGACTTCATCGACCGGCTGATCGATGCCTCGCCGCACATCACGGTCAGCGACGAATTTCGCGAGCCGCCACGCCAGCCGGCCATCACGACCTATCCCGAAGGCGCCGTCGCGATCCGCCACGTCCAGCCGAGGACGGAGGTGCGCGGCATCCGTGGCTACAAGCAGAGGCTTGCCGCCATCGAGACGATCCCGGGCCTGCGCGTCGCGCCGGTTCTGACCGGGCAGGCCATCGTGACCTTCGCCGGCAAGGGCCAGGGCGTGACCCTCAACGGCGTCATTCCCGAAATGATGTCGGGTGTCAGCAACATCGACGACAAGTTCGTCGAGGGCAATCTGGAGGCCATCGCGCTCGACCCCAACGGCGTCATCGTCGGCAAGGGGCTGATCGACAAGCTGAACCTTGGCATGGGCGACAACGTCACCGTCTCCTCGCCGACCGGTCTCGTGCGGACCATGAAGATCGTCGGCGTCTTCGAAACCGGGACGACCTCCGTCGACGAAAGCCAGGCCTATGTGCTGCTGAAGCGGGCGCAGGTGCTGCTGGACCAGACCGACCGGGCCAACCGGCTGGTCATCCAGCTCGACGATCCCTATTCGGCCCGCACCGTCGCCGGGCTGGTGGAAGCGCGGGTCGGCTACAAGGCCCAGTCCTGGCAGGAGGCCTCGGAAAACCTGATGTCGGTGCTGCTGATCCGCAACATCATCATGTATTCGGTGGTGAGCGCGATCCTCGTCGTCGCCTCCTTCGGCATCTTCAACGTCATCTCGACCGTGGTGATGGAAAAGCAGCGCGACATCGCCATCCTGAAATCGGTGGGGTTTCACGCCCGCGACGTGCGCCGCATCTTCCTTGCCGAGGGTGCCGCGGTCGGCTTGATGGGCAGCCTTGCGGGCACCGCCCTCGGCTACGGCCTCATCGCCGTGCTGGGGCGGGTGGAAATGCAGCCGCCCGGGTCATCCCAGACGATCACGCTGCCCGTCTACTGGGGTGTCGACCAGATCGCGCTCGCCGTCCTCTTCGCACTGTTCTCGGCGGTCGGGGCCGCCTATCTGCCGGCCCGCAAGGCCGGCGGCGTCCATCCGGTCGATATCCTGCGCGGAGGCATGGCATGAGCGAGGATGACAGCCGCTGCGTCATTCGCGCCGAGCATATCGTGCGCACCCTTCCCGGCGCGGTGCCCGTGCCGCTCGTGCGCGACGTCTCGCTCAGCGTCGACCGGGGCGAGTTCGTCATGATCCAAGGGCCGTCGGGATCGGGAAAATCCTCGCTGCTCTATCTTCTCGGCCTGCTCGACGTGCCGACATCGGGAAAAATCTTCCTCGACGGCGTGGACACGTCCAGCCTCGACGAGGAGGAGCTTGCGCAGGTGCGGCTGGAAAAGCTCGGCTTCGTGTTCCAGTTCCACTTCCTGCTGGCGGAGTTCTCCTCGCTGCAGAACGTCATGCTGCCGATGGAGCGCCTCGGCCGGCTCTCGCCGGGCCAGATACGACAGCGCGCGGAGGTGCTTCTGGACGATCTCGGCCTCGGCGACCAGATGCACAAGCGGCCGGATCAGCTCTCCGGCGGCCAGCGCCAGCGGGTCGCGATCGCCCGCGCCATGGCCAACGAGCCGCTCATCATCCTCGCCGACGAGCCGACGGGCAATCTCGACCGGGCCTCCAGCGCCAATGTTCAGGAGATCCTGAGCAAGGTGGTGCGCGAGCGCCAGACGACGGTGCTGGCCGTCACGCACGACCCGCATTTCGCCATTGCCGGCGACCGCACCATCCACATCGTCGACGGACGGATCGAGGTGCCGGCGCCCGATGTCAGATCGAGCGCTGGCTGAGCTGCTGGAGGAGGGCCGCGTCGGCCTCGCCGGTCTCGGGCAGGCCGCGCGACTTCTGGAAGGCCTTGATCGCATCGCGCGTGCGGGCCCCCATCACGCCGTCCGCCGGACCCGGATTGAAGCCCTGCTGACCAAGCAGCGACTGGACCTGCTGGACCAGTTCGGCTCCGCCGGCGGTCACGGCCACCGGATTCGGCATTTCCATCCAGGCCGGATTATCGATCGAAACGTCATTGGCATCAGGATCGAGCGGTTCGGCCTGCCAGGTGTCGACGGCGAGACGGGCGCGGGCGAGCGCGTCCGGCGACAGGGCACGGGCGACGTCGTCGCGCTTCTTGGCGGCCTCCGTGTCGCCGGCGTTGGCGGCAAGGGCGAACCATTTGTAGGATTCGGCCATGTCGACCGACACACCGAAGCCACGGGCATGGAGAATGCCGAGATTATACTGGCTGTCGCGCACGCCGAAGTTGGCGGCCTTGGTGAACCAGTCCGCCGCCTTGGCATAGTCCGGCTTGCCGAGGCTGCCGTCAGACAGGAGGACGGCAAGGTTGTGCATCGCCTTGGCGTTGCCCTTGTCGGCGGCCTGCTCGTACCACTTCGCGGCTTCCTTGAAGTCACGCGCGATCCCCGAGCCATTCTCGTAGAAGCTGCCGAGACGATACTGCGCGGCGGGTAGGCCCTGCTCGGCGGCGCGCCGGTACCAGTCGGCGGCGGCCTTCAGATCCTGCGTGACGCCGCGCCCCTCGACAAAGCGAGCGGCGACCTCGAATTCGGCCTTGGGATCGCCCGAAGCGGCAGCCTCGCGCAGGGCGAGCGAGCCGATGTCTTCCGGCGGCATCGGCGCGACCCTGACCGTGGAGGCCACGGGATCCGCGCTCGCCGTTGTCATGTCCGGACCAGTCGTTTCCATGTCCGGGTCGGCCGTTTCCATGTCCGTGCCGGTCGCTGCCATGTCCGGGCCGGCTGCGGCGACCTGCGTATCGGGCGCTGCGGCCTGCATGTCGGTCCCGGCGGCGGGGGACGCTTCCGGGACGGCAGGAACGACAGGAACGGCGACTGGCGCCTCGGCGGAATCGGCCGTCTGAACGGGCTCCGACGCCGGCGTAGCCGCGCCATCCGCGGCGGTCATGTCCTCCGCCTTGACCGCCGGCTCAGCCGTGGTCGCGGCCATGCCCTCCGTCTTCGGCTGTACGAAGCCGTTGGCGGGCAACTGCTTGGAGATGTCGCCGAAGACCGGCGCCTCTTCGTCGGGACTTGCCAACGCCTGTTCGCTGGTCGGAACAGCCGTCGTCTTGACGGCCTTTTCCGGCAGGCCGGAGGATGTCTGCGCGACCGGAGCCGGCTTCGGCGCGGGCTTCAGCGTCCAGCCGATGACCTGCACCGCGCCAATGGTCAGGATGAGAGCCGTTGCCGCCAGCATGAGCTGGCGCTTGTTGCGCAGGAGCAGCGACGCAAGACCGCCCCTGGATCCCGCTTCCTTTGCCTTGCGCGTTTCGACCGGGCGCGCATCGTCCGGCTCGATCTTGACGCTGGCCTGCTCGGAGGCCGCCCGCGAGGCCGCGCGGCGCGCGGCGGCGATATAGTCGGTTTCGGCAACGGGCCGGTCCGCGGGCGCAGCACCGGCTTTCGCGGCGGGCGCCTCGGCAGTGGGACGGGAGCCCGGACGCGGGGCGCCGCCGGCCGGACGGCGCATCGGCGTTTCGGGTTTGCCGCTGCCCGGCTCGAGCGGAAGGTCGGATTCGACCTCCTCGGCCATGGTCTCGTCCAGCGCCAGCGGCTCTTCCGGCTCGGCCCTGCCGCGCTGGGCGACCAGGTCGTCGAGGATGCTCTCGCTCGCGTTGAGTTCGGAGACGGCGTCGAGCGCCTGCCTGTCGTCCTGTCTGGAGCCGGCCGTCGCGGAACCGGAGGGCATGTCCTGATCGAGCGCGCCGAGGCTTGCGTTGAGGCTGCGCTCAATATCCTTCCAGCTCGCTCCGGTGGCCGTCTCCCGATCGGTTTCGCTCTCCCGCGCCAGACCGGCCGCGACCGTTTTCGCGCCGGGGGCCAGGAGATTTTCCGACATCACGCAAAGAGTCTCGTAGACGCTTTCGAGAAGATCGAGATCGCGGTTGCGCGAGGAGGCAAACTCTTCCCTGAGCGCGACGAGATCCTTGCCGAAGTCGCGAAGAACCGATGCGATTTCGCTTTGCGCCGCCTCGATCTGGTCGATGTCGACGGCCGCCGCCGACCCGCCGCTGCCGAGCGCCGGGATCATCGCCTCGATGCGCGACAAGGTCTCGACGAGGCCGGCATTGTCCCTGGCCTGGGCGTCGATGCGGTCGATCAGATGGGAGATCGGGCCGTCCAGATCGCGCTGGGGCATGCCGCCCTGCGCCGTTTCCAGAACATCGCCCAACCGCTCGGAGAGGCCGCTGATCTCGCCGCGTACCGTCTCCAGGATGGCGCTCGACACATCGGTGATCTCGTGGCGGAGATCGAGAATCTGGCGTTCGAGGTCGGCGGCCTGCTGGGGCGGAAGCGCCTCCAGCTTGTCGAGAGCCGAGGCCAACTCGGCAATCTGGCGCTCCATGGCCTCCAGATGATCGGCACTCGCGATCGCTCCGATCATCTCCTCGATGCGGGCAATCGCCGCCGTCGTCGGGCCGGGCGTACCATCGGAGGGGATGCCGGTCGCCGCCAGTTCGCCGGTCGACGTTTCGATCGCGCCGATGCGAGCGACGATCTCGTCGAGGCGAACCTCGACCATGTCGAGCGCCGGCATGGCACTCGCGGGCGTCTTCACCAGTTCGTCGATCTTGTCCGTCAGTTCGTTGATCTGGCGCGTCACGGAGGGGTCGACGACGGTCTCGCGGGCATCGATGCGCCGCGCCAGTGCGGCGACGGCGTCGGTCGTCGCTTCCTGCATGCCGGCGATGCGGGCGTCCAGCGCCGAGCCGATCTCGGTCAGGCGTTCGTCAATGGCCGCAAGCGCGCCCTCGCCGCCGCCCGACTGCAAGGCCTCCAAGTGGCCGGCAATGTCGTCCATGCGCCGCTCGAGGGCCGCCAGCATCTCCGGGTTGAGGCTGTCGACGCCAAGACCCGCGAGCCGGGCCGAGACCTCGTCGATCCGCTCCGCCAGCGCGCCGATGCCGGATTGCACGTCCTCGCGGGCGGCCAGCACGTCTTCTTCCAGAGCCGGGATACGCGAGAGGCCGCTTTCCAGCTTCTCGTCCAGAATGCGCCCCTGATCGATCAGGGTCTGCTCCAGCCGCGGCAGAACGTCGAGCTTGCCGAACTGCACCTCGATGCCCTCGATCCGCTCGGCGACACCATCGAGCCTCTGCTCGATCATCGCGACCTGACGGGTGACGTCGAGCGTGTCGAGACGGCTGGTGACCTCCGCGATCTGCTGTTCCAGCGAAGCCGGATCGAAGGCGGAGGCCCCGCTTTTCTGCAGACCATGCGCCAGTCCGTCGAGCTGGTCGGCAATCTCCTCCATGGCGCGACGGGTCGGCAAAGTGCCGATGAGTGCGCGGGTTTCGGACATCGTGTCGATGAGTTGGGCAAGCGGTCCCGGCTCGTCGAGGCGCTGGCCAAGCATGTCCAGCCGCTCGACGAGAGCGTCGTAGGAGCGCGTCAGCGGCGCGATGGCCGGGGTGACCGCATTGCTGGCGACCGCGTCGCGCAGCCGCAGGATTTCCTCACGAATGCCGGCGATCTGCTCCCTGTCGGGCAGGCTCTGCTCCATCCGTTCAAGACGGGCATCGAGGTTTCCGCCGCGTTCGAAACCGGCAAGGCTGCTCGGCATCGGCTCAGAGATCCGGGGTTCAGAGATCCGGGGTTCGGGAGTCTGGAACTCAAACGCCTCGGGCTCGACCATGTGGGGGTGTGGCTCGACCGCCTTGGACGGAGCCTCAGGCGGGACCGAAGCTCCCATCGCCTCGGCGATCCGCTGCAATTCCGCAAGTTTCCTTGCCACCGGCGACGGCTCTGCGGCGCGGGCCGGCGGCACCGCTTCGGGCTGGACGGGTTCCGGCGCGAGACGAAACGCTTCGGCCGAGGATGCCTCCACGGCGCTATTGTCGGAGTGGGGATGACGGGCGGCGAGCGGACTGGCCGGCACGGAACCTGCGTCCGCGTGCTCGACCGGCCGGCCTTCGAGTTCGGCCCTTCGGACACGCCGTGCGGCGACCGCCCGTTCAAGCGCCTTCCGCCGTTCTTCGATCTGCTGCTGGCTGCGGCTCAGGGGTGGGCGGTCCGACACCAGCGGAGCGCGCTCTTCGCCGGGCTGCGGCCCGGAGCCCTGCGTTGCCGACGAGAGCTTGCGAATCCGTTCGCCGAGGCGGTCGAGGGAGTTGATGATGCGGCCAACGGAACGGTCGTCCTCGGCCGGCGCCGCCTGGGCCGAGCCGAAATGCCGGCCGCCGCCCTGACCGGACAGATCATCACCCATCCGCATCGGGTGGCCTTCTTTCTTCGAGGCGGACTGTGAATCCATCCTTCAACCCCCTGGAGCATCCTGCTCGTTTATACCGGGCCGGTCCCGTCGCTCTCCAAAGCGCCGCGGATCCGTTGCGGAACCCCATTTTCGCCAAGTCGCTCCGGCTATTCGGGCCGGTTGCTCATGACGCGCCTACCGATGTCCGAACGCGTGGACGACGGCAGGCCTCAGTCCCGCACTTTGACTTTCCTCCCTCATGGTAAATGCGGAGTAAACATTTTAGAGCTCGTTTCATCTGATGGTAACGAGAGTGAATGATGCCTTTCCCTGAATGGTAGCAGTTGAAGGGCCGCGGACTTCCGAACTTGACGTTTACGTAAAGTGTGTAGATCCTCAGAAGCCAGATTTGGCGCCTTCGATCCTTTCTTGTTTCGGGCGGAGATCGCGCCTCTGGACGATGCCAGACGAGGAATTGGACAACAGGATGCAGGACAAAATGTCGATCGCCCAGGCCGCTGTCATGGCCGCCGAGGATTTCGTGGGCGACGGGGACGACGTCTCGCGATCAAATCTCTATACGATCGGCGATCTGGCGCGCGAATTCGGCGTCACCTTGAGGACGCTACGCTTTTACGAGGACAAGAACCTGATCACGCCGCAGAGGGACGGCATGAACCGGCTCTACACCCGGCGCGACCGCGCGCGCCTGAAACTCGTGCTCATGGGCAAGCGTGTCGGTTTCTCGCTCAATGAAATCAAGGATATGCTCGATCTCTACGATCTGCGTGACGGACAGGTCGTTCAACTGAAGACCGCGCTCGGCAAGTTCAACGAACAGATCGCGATCCTGGAGCGACAGAAGAAGGACATCGAGCAGGCACTTGCCGAGCTGCGCCGGACGGTGTCCGTGGTCGGCGGCCTACTGAAGGAAAAGGAGCAGGCCGGCGGCGGCGCGTAGAGCGGCGGTTGCCGCCTGAACTCTGCTGGCAGAGCGCGGCATTTGGCGATCACCTTGCCGGGACCTGCGCGTGCCGTCCGCCGGATAACCACAATTGACGTTTACGCAAACGTCATGATCCTCATGGACTACTCCGGTTGAAGGCTTTGCCCGGCCCCAAACGCCTCCAGCTCCGGCCCAGCCTTTTGTTGCATTTTGCCACGGCTTGCCTTGAGGCAAGAGTAAGGCGGCGCCGGCCCGACTCGCAACGGGCCAGATGCGCGCCTTCAATGCTTTGTCGAGAGAATCACAAAGGCAAGTTCCAAGGGAGGACGCTGCCATGCCCATCTATCGTGCCCCGGTCGAGGATGCCCGCTTCCTCCTGAGCGATGTGTTCGACATCGCCCGATACAGCAATCTTGCCGGTTTTTCGGACGCAACGCCGGACACGATCGACGCGGTGCTGGATGCCGCCGCACGCCTTTGCGAGGACGTGATCCAGCCGCTCAACCGGATCGGCGACGTGGAGGGCTGCACCCGGAACGAGGACGGTTCGGTGACGACGCCGACGGGCTTTCCGGACGCCTACCGCCAGCTTGCCGAAGGCGGCTGGGTCGGTCTTTCGGCCGATCCGGAGATCGGCGGCACAGGCCTGCCCTTCGTCTTCACCTGCCTGATGAACGAGTTCCTTTCCAGTGCCAACGTCGCCTTCTGCCTTTATCCCTCGCTGACGCAAGGGGCGATCACGGCGCTGGCGATCCACGGCAACGAGGAGCAGAAGGCGCTCTACCTTCCGAAGCTCGTCGAGGGCACCTGGACCGGCACGATGAACCTCACCGAGCCGCAGGCGGGCACCGATCTTGGCCTGTTGCGCGCAAAAGCGGTGGCGAATGGCGACGGCAGCTATGCGATCAGCGGCACGAAGATCTTCATTTCCGCCGGCGAGCATGACCTCACCGAGAATATCGTCCATCTGGTGCTTGCCCGCATCGAGGGCGCGCCGGCCGGCACTAAGGGCATCTCGATGTTCGTGGTGCCGAAGTTTATTCCCGATGCCAACGGCAAGCCGGGCGAAAAGAACGCCGTTTCCTGCGGTTCGCTGGAAGAAAAGATGGGCATTCACGGCAGCCCGACCTGCGTGCTCAATTTCGACGGCGCCACCGGCTGGCTGGTCGGCGAACCGCATTCGGGCCTCAAGGCCATGTTCACGATGATGAACGAGGCGCGGCTCGGCGTCGGCATACAGGGGCTCGGCCTTTCGGAGGTTGCCTACCAGAACGCCGCCGCCTATGCCCGCGACCGCCGCCAGGGACGGGCCATGTCGGGGCCGAGCGAGCCGGACAAGGCCGCCGACCTTCTCGTCGTTCATCCGGACATTCGCCGCATGCTTCTCACCATGCGCGCCTTCAATGAGGGCGGGCGGGCGCTCGTCGCCTGGACGGCGCTGCAGTCGGACATCGCCCACCGCTCCGAAGACGAAGCCGCGGCGAAGCTTGCCGACGGTTGGCTCGGGCTCGCGACGCCGATCGTGAAGGCGTTCCTGACCGACAAGGGCTTCGAGAACACCGTTCTCGCGCAGCAGGTCTTCGGCGGCCACGGCTACATCACCGAATGGGGCATGGAGCAGTTCGTGCGCGATGCCCGTATCGCCATGATCTACGAGGGCGCCAACGGCATCCAGGCGCTCGATCTCGTCGGGCGCAAGCTCGGCCGCGACGGCGGTAAGCCGGTGATGGCGCTGTTCAAGGAAATCGGCGATTTCGTCGCCGAGAATGCCGGCAACAAGGACCTCGAACCCTACGTCCTGCCGCTCGGGCAGGCCTTGAAGGACCTGCAAAGCGCGACCATGTGGTTCATGACCAACGCGATGAAAAAGCCGGAAAATGCCGGTGCGGGCTCGACCGACTATCTCAATCTCTTCGCGCTCGTGCTTCTCGCCTGGATGTGGGCGCGGATGGCCAGGGTCGCGCAGGAGAAGCTTGCGGCAAACGAAGGCAATCCGGCCTTCTGGAACGCCAAGCTGATCACCGGCCGCTTCTTCATGGAGCACATGCTGCCGGAGACGGGCGCGAATCTGGCGCGAATCACCAGCGGCGCCGATACGATGATGGCGATGCCCGCCGAGGCATTCTGAACCGGTCTGCGGAAACGCGGCGAAAGGCAAACGATGACCGAGGCCTTCATCTACGATCATGTGCGCACCCCGCGCGGGCGCGGTAAGAAGGAGGGGGCGCTGCATGAGGTCACCGCCGTCAAGCTTGCCGCCGAACCGCTGAAGGCGCTGAGAGCCCGCAACGGCCTCGACACGACACTGGTCGACGATGTCATCCTCGGCTGCGTCGACCCGGTGGGCGAGGCCGGCGGCGACATCGCGCGAGCGGCGGTCTTCGTCGCCGACTATGGCGAGCACGTCCCCGGCATGCAGATCAACCGCTTCTGTGCCTCCGGGCTCGACGCGGTGAATTTTGGCGCCGCGATGATCATGGCCGGCCAGCATGACATGGTCGTCTCTGGCGGTGTGGAATCGATGAGCCGGATCGGGCTCGGCGCCTCGGGCGGGGCCTGGCCGATGGACCCGGCGGTCGCCCTGCCCTCCTGGTTCATGCCGCAGGGCGTTTCGGCCGACCTTATCGCCACGAAATACGGATTCTCGCGCACCGATGTCGACGCCTATGCGGTGGAAAGCCAGAAACGCGCGGCAAAGAGCTGGCAGGACGGGCGTTTTTCGAAGTCCGTCATTCCGGTGACCGACCTCAACGGCCTCACCATTCTCGACCGCGACGAACACATGCGGCCCGGCACCGACATGCAGTCGCTCGCCGGCCTGAAGCCCTCCTTCGCGATGCTGGGCGACATGGCCGGCTTCGACGCCGTCGCCATCGACGCCCACCCCGAAGTCGAGTTCGTCGACCACGTGCACCATCCCGGCAACTCGTCCGGCATCGTGGACGGCGCGGCTGCCGTGCTCGTCGGATCATCGGAGGCCGGCAAGGCGGCGGGATTGAAGCCGCGCGCGCGGATCAGAGGCTTTGCCAATATCGGCTCCGATCCGGCGCTGATGCTGACCGGCCCGGTCGACGTCACCGAAAAGCTGATGAAGCGGATGGGCATGTCGCTGTCGGACATCGACCTTTTCGAGGTCAACGAGGCCTTTTCGGCGGTCGTCCTGCGCTTCATGCAGCATTTCGAGGTCGATCCGGAGCAGATCAATGTCGCGGGCGGAGCCATCGCCATGGGCCATCCGCTCGGGGCGACCGGCGCGATGCTGATCGGCACGGTGCTCGACGAACTGGAAGCGCGCGATCTCAGCACCGCGCTGGTGACGCTGTGCATCGGGGCCGGCATGGGCACGGCGACCGTGATCGAGCGGGTGTGAGGGGACGACGATGACCGAGACCCATTTCACCCTGACGACGGACGAAGACGGCGTCGCCCTTTTCGTCTGGGATTCGCCCGGCCGCTCGATGAACGTCTTCACCGAGGCGGTGATGGACGAACTGGAAGCGCATATCGAGGCTTTGGTCAAGGACGAGGCCGTCAGGGGCGCGATCATCGCCTCCGGCAAGTCCACCTTCTCCGGCGGCGCGGATCTGTCCATGCTGCAGGCGCTGCTCGGCCGCTATCACGCCATGGCGCGAGAGGACCAGCCGGCCGCGATGGCTTGGCTGTTTACGGCAGGCGCGCGCATGTCGCGGATGTGGCGGCGGCTGGAAACGGCGGGCAAGCCCTTCGTCGCGGCGGTCGGCGGCACCTGCATGGGCGGGGCCTTCGAGATGGCGCTGGCCTGCCACGGCCGCATCGCCGCCGAGGGCGACTATGTGATGGGCCTGCCGGAGGTGAAGATCGGCATCTTCCCCGGCGCCGGCGGCACCCAGCGCGTCATGCGGATGGCCGATCCGCAGGCGGGGCTGACCTTCCTGCTGCAGGGCCAGACCGTTGCCCCTAAGAAGGCCGTAGCCCTGAAACTCTTCGACAAGGTGGTGCCGGCGGAAGGCCTTCTTGCCGAGGCGAAGGCCATGATCATGGCCGGGCTCGATCCGGTGCGCCCGTGGGACAAGCATGACTTCCGCCTGCCCGGTGGCAAGGTCTATTCGCCGGCCGGCTTCCAGTTCTGGCCGGCGGCGAACGCCATCTACCGGCGCGAGACCCACGACAACTACCCGGGCGCCCGGGCGATCCTTGCCGCCTGCTACGAGGGCCTGCAGCTTCCGATGGACCAGGGGCTGCGCGTCGAGGCACGGCAGTTCGCCCATGTGCTGACGACGACCGAGGCCGCCTCCATGGTGCGCTCGCTCTTCGTCTCGATGCAGGCGCTCTCAAAGGGTGCGCGGCGACCGAAGGACATTCCGCCGATGACGCCGAGGCGGATTGGCGTGATCGGCGCGGGCTTCATGGGCTCGGGCATCGCCCATGCGGCCGCCGGGGCCGGCATCGAGGTCATGCTGATCGACGCGGACCGGGACAGCGCCGAGCGCGGCAAGGAGACGGCAGCCAAACTCGTCGCCGAGCGCGTTTCGAAGCGGCGCATGACATCCGAGGACGGCGAGACGCTTCTGTCGCGGATTTCTGCCAGCGACGACTATTCCGCCCTTGCCGACTGCGACCTCGTGATCGAGGCGGTCTTCGAGGACCGCACGGTCAAGGCCGCCGTGATGGACAAGGCCGCCAAGGCCATGAAGGCCGACGCGATCTTTGCCTCCAACACCTCGACCTTGCCGATCACCTCGCTCGGCGCCAACTGGGCCTCGCCGCAGGCGATGATCGGGCTCCACTTCTTCTCGCCGGTCCACAAGATGAAACTGGTCGAGGTGATCCTCGGCGAGAAGACCGGCGACAAGGCCCTCGCCGTCGCGCTCGACTTCGTGCGCGCCATCGGCAAGACTCCGATCGTCGTTCACGACAGCCGGGGCTTTTACGCCAACCGCTGCGTGATGAACTACCTGCTGGAAGCGCATCTGATGCTGACCGAGGGCGTGCCGCCGGCAATGGTGGAGAATGTCGCCCGGATGGCGGGCATGCCCGTCGGTCCGCTCGCCCTCAACGACGAGGTCGGCGTCGATCTCGCCTGGAAGATTCTTCAGGCCACGAAGGCGGACCTTGGCGAAACGGCCATCGATCCCCGGCAGGCAAAACTGCTTGAGGAGATGGTCGTCGCGCGCGGCCGGCACGGGCGCAAGAACGGCGCGGGCTTCTACGACTATCCCGCCAAGGGGCCGAAGCGGCTCTGGCGCGGGATCGCGGAGATCGTCGGCGAACCGAGAGCGGCGGAAGACTTCGACGTCGAGGAGCTGAAAACACGGCTGCTGGCGACGCAGGCGCTGGAAGCGGCCCGCTGCATCGCCGAGGGCGTCGTGACGGACGTGCGCGAAGCCGACGTCGGCTCGATCCTTGGCTTCGGCTTTGCACCCTTCAGCGGCGGCACGATCTCCTACATCGATGGATTGGGCACCAAGGCCTTCGTCGACATGGCGGACACGCTTACCGAACGACACGGGCCGCGCTTTGCCCCGAATACGCTCCTCAAGGAGATGGCGGCGACGAACGAACTCTTCTACGAGCGCTTCGCACCGCCGGGCGCGCCCGCCGCCTGACGCGTTCGGCCACGGTGCGTGCCGCCCAAGCGCCGCCGCCCAAGCGCCGCCGCCCAAGCGCCGCCGCATTGACGGCGTTCTATCGTCTTTTCGGGCGGGCAAGGCGGCTGGCGCATGCGCGCAAGGAAGAAGGGGGATTTCCCATGACCAGGTGGACGGCATCGATCGCGGTCGTGGCCGGCCTTATGCTCGCCGGTCCGGCCCTGGCGCAGGAGACCCAAGGGGCTCCGGCGCAAACGCCCATGACGGCAACGCCCTCTGTCGTGGCACCCGATCAGGGTGCTGCGGCGGATGCCGGTGACGGGGTGGAAGACCTGAAACTGCGCGTGAAGGCAGCCGAGTCGGCGTCCATGAGCCTTGGCGAGCGGATGGTGAAGATCGAGGCCGAAGCCAGGAGCGGCAGCGACGGCCTGGGCGATCTGAAACGCCGCCTTGAGGCACAGCAGGACCAGCTGGACCGCCTCGCGCAGGATCTCGACAGATATGAGCGGACCACGACGGATCGGATGAAGGCGCTGGAAGACCGGATCGCCGCGCTGGAGGGCGCGCCCGAAAAGGCTCCTCCTTCGGGGGCACTCCCGGACATGTCGCAGAACAACGGGCCCAAGATGGAAACGCCGGATCGCGGCAGCGACGAGTTTCCGAGCGACCAGGAACTCGACCGGTTCTTCGACTTTGCCCACAAGGCCTTCCGGCGCTTCTTCGGGCTGGTCGACGACCTGAAAAGAGACCTCAACGAAGAGCGGATCTGATCAGCCGAGCCACCACCACCCGAGTGCCCCGGCGGTGGCGAGCCAGAGAGCGACGATGATGGCCGCGCCCGTCCGGCTGACCGGCCGCTCGGCGAGGGAGTCCGCCTGCCGCCTGAGATCGGCCATGACGTCGTCGGGGATCAGCGCGACGACACCGAGAATGCCCGCCGGCACGATGATGAGATCGTCGAGGAGCCCCAGCACCGGGATGGCGTCGGGAATGAGGTCGATGGGCGAAAGCGCATAGGCGGCAACCGCCGCGGCGGCCCATTTCGCCGCAAGAGGAACACGGTCGTCGCGCGCGGCCAGCCAGAGCGCCAGCACGTCACGCTTGACCAGCCGCGCCCAGCGGCGAAAGGCATTCCAGTGGTCGGCGGCCTTCATGCCGCGCTTTCCAGGCTCGTCAGGAACTTGGCGATCAGGGACAGGCTGCGCGTCGTTGCCGGACTGTCGAAATACTGGAAGACGTGCGCGCCACCGGGCGTCACATCGATATCGGCGACATTGCCGGCGGCGAGCCAGCGCGACGCCATGAAGAGGCTGTCGTCGAGAAGCGCGTCGAGCGAGCCGACGGAAAAGAGGGCCGGCGGCAGGCCCTTCAGGTCGGCGTAAAGCGGCGAAATGTCCGGATCGTGCCGGTTGGATTCCACGCCCAGGAAGCTGTTGGCAAAGAGCCGGACATCGCGGGTCGTCAGCACGAGCGGCGTTTCGCCATAGGCCGCCGCGCTCGGCGTGAGGCCGAGATCGTAGCAGCCGGCGATGAGGTTCGCGCCGGCAAAGGGCGTCATGCCGTGACGGTCGCGCAGGCGCAGCAGCGTGACAACGGCAAGATGGGCGCCGGCACTCTCGCCGCCGATGGCCAGGCACCGCGTTCCGAAGCGCTCCCCGCATTCGCGCGCAAGCCAGAGGGCCGCGGCCTCGCAATCGTCCGGGCCCTGCGGATAGCGATGCTCCGGCGCCAGCCGATAATCCACGGACACCACGGCAAAACCGGTGGCGTCGACGAGCGGCGTCAGGATCTGTTCCTGCTGGGTCGCCGCGCCGAGTGTCCAGCCACCGCCATGGAAATGCAGGAAGACGCCCGGAACCGGCCCCTCGCCCGGCTCGATCACATGCAGGGGGATCGGGCCATGCGGGCCCTCGATGACAAGCTGTTCGGCGCGCGGATCGCGCGGGGCAAGCGGAAACGGCCCCTTGCCCGCCGCCCTGGCGGCGCGCACCACGGCCGGGTCCAGCGTCCATTTGTCCGGAGCGGCCTGGAGCGCCGCAATGATCCGCGCGTTGAGCGCTTTCGTCTCCGGCTCGATGGCCTCCGGTCGGAAAAGGGCGGGGTCGAGCTGAATCACTGGGCGATCTCCGGTCTTTCTCGGGGCCCTTGCTCGGGTCCGGTCGAATGCAGCCCGCCCTTGATAGCGCAATGCGTGTCAGGATGCAGCCGGAGCCTTCGAGCGCCGCAACCGTGCCCTCGCCCGCGCAGCACCGCCAACGCCGAACCAACCGAGGCCGAAGCCGGCAAGGGTGAGGAGAATGCCCTCCACCGTCGTCGGAATGGCCGGGGCGAAGTCGTCCCACGCCGCCGACAGCATGCGGGGATCGGGCGCGGACAAGACCGCGGCGATGCGTCCGAAGGCTCCGGCGTTTCGCATCGTCTCATACTGCCGGTCGAGACGCTCGTAGCGCACGACGGCGTCTCCCGTCGCCTCGCCCACGTCGCCGACAAGCGGGTCATCGTTGCGCTCAAGGCGGTCAAGCGCGGCCTCGCGCGTCAGCCCGGCCCGGTTGGCCGCCGCGTCGAATTTCTCCACGATCGGGCGCAGGGCATCGAGGGCGCCGCCGAGACGCTGGAGATACTGCTGCGAGAATTCCGGCGACTGGGCAAAGCCGAGCGCCAGCAGCGTTCCCATCACGATCCTGAGCAAACGAACGATCATCGGTCCCTCTTCAAAGACGGGGGCGCGGAAGACACTTGCCGTCCCGCATTCGGCATGGACATCCGCTCCGTTCAAGCCGGCCGGTCAGCTTCGGCTTGAGTCGTGACACATGTCATCTGGCACGATTCGCCGAAATTCTGTGCAAATCCAGTTTCCCGCATGGCCAAATGTGTTGATTGTCTTTCCTTCGACACCGCCTGATCTTCATATGACCCGATCCGGTACAAAGACAACAATCTCCGGAGCGGCCATTCGGCACGTCGTAACGTCAGGACAGGTGAACCCATGCTCGAAGAATTCAAGAAATTCGCCCTCAAGGGCAATGTTGTCGACATGGCGGTCGGCATCATCATCGGCGCCGCCTTCAGCGCCATCGTCTCCTCGCTCGTCGACGACGTGATCATGCCGCCGATCGGCATCATCCTCGGCAACGTGGACTTCTCCGATCTCTTCGTCGTCCTGCGCGACGGAACGACGCCCGGGCCCTATCTGACGCTCGCGGCCGCCAAGGAGGCAGGGGCGGCGACCTGGAATCTCGGGCTCTTCGTCAACTCGATCATCAAGTTCCTGATCGTCGCCTTCGCGCTCTTCATGGTTGTCCGGGCCATGAACAAGCTTCAGCGCGCCGAGGCCGAAAAGCCCGCCGAGCCGGCGGCTCCGCCGCGCGACGAGGTCCTGCTTGAAGAGATCCGCGATCTTCTGAAAGCTAGGTGAAACCCTTTGCCGCGAGCCGACGCCGCTTCGTCAGCGCCGGCCCGCCCGCCCTTGCCGGCAAGGGCTTCGACGCTTCCCCTCCTTTTTCCGCGGAAGCCCTGGATTCATCAAAGCACCGGCTTCCATCGGCGGACCACGGCTGCGGACCGGTCTGCCCGACCTGGAGTCTTTTGACCAATGGACTGGATGCTTTTCTCCTGAAAGTGGTTCTGATAGGTAGTTTTCCAAAGGAAGCCTGACGGACCGAGCGTCGGCATCCGTGTCGATTCCCCCGCCGGACAGACTGCGATGGAGCGGTTTTCCCGGCGTATCGACCGATGCCCCTGCGGCGGACCTTCGGAAGGAACGGAATGGACGGCTTTGCAGACAGCCTCAGGCGCGCGGCGGTGGAGGCACCGGCCAGCGGCATCGTCGAGGTCATGAACCATGGTTTCGGGCGCCCGGGCATGATTGCCCTGTGGGCCGGCGAGGGCGACCTTGCAACCCCCGCTTTTATCTGCGAGGCCGCGACGCGGTCGCTGGCGGCCGGCGAAACCTTCTACACCTACCAGACCGGAATCCCGGACCTGCGCGAGGCGCTCGCCCGTTATCACGACCGCACCTACGGCTCGCTGTTCGGACGGCCCTTCGATCCGGCGCGCTTCATCGTCACCGGCTCGGGCATGCAGGCGATCCAGCTCGCGATTGCCGCGATCGCCGGTGCTGGCGACGAAATCCTGGTGCCGACGCCGGCCTGGCCGAATGTCGCCGGGGCCTTCTCGGTCGCCGGCGGGCGGCCGGTGGAAGTGCCGATGACCCCGGATCCCGTGGCCGGCTGGTCGCTCGACCTCGACCGCCTCGAAGCCGCCATCACACCGGCAACACGGGCAATCTTCATCAATTCGCCGTCCAATCCGACAGGATGGACGGCGGATCGCGAGACGCTTGCCGCGATCCTGGCGCTTGCCCGAAAGCATGGTCTCTGGATTATCGCCGACGAGGTCTACGGCCGCTTCGTCTACGATGGCGTCGACGTTGCTCCCTCCTTCTACGATCTCATCGATGAGAGCGACCGGCTCATCTTCGTCAACACGATGTCGAAGAACTGGGCGATGACCGGCTGGCGCGTCGGCTGGATCTCCGCTCCGCCGGCGATCATCGATCTGCTCGCCAATCTCCTGCAATATTCGACATCGGGCGTTGCGGTCTTCATGCAGCGGGCCGCCGTCGCTGCCCTCGACCGCGGCGACGATTTCATCGCCCATCAGGTCGCCCGCGCTCGCCGTGGCCGCGATCTCGTCCACCGGGTCCTGACCGCGACCGGCCGGGTGCACGCGCCACCGCCGAAGGGGGCCTTCTACTATTTCTTCGCGATCGACGGCGAACCGGACACGCGCCGCCTCGGGCTGCGGCTCGTCGACGAGGCCAACATCGGGCTCGCTCCGGGAACCGCCTTCGGAGAGGCCGGCGCGGGATACATGCGCCTGTGTTTCGCACGCGGCGAGGAGAGCCTGGGAGCTGCCGCCGACCGGCTGGCGCGCTGGCTTGAGGCGACGGGAAAACAGGCCCCGGCCGCCTGAGCGCGCCGACGGGAAAATGACCGGAAGGGACGAGGGTTTGAGCGGCGAAGGCAACGACATGGGACGGGAGACGCCGGATGCGCCGGTCCGCGAGAACGGCGTGTCGGAAGCCCGCTTTGCCAGCGTTCTCGACACGGCGGTCGACGGCATCGTCGTCATCGACGACAGGGCCCGCATCCTCGCCTTCAACAAGTCCTGCGAGACGATGTTCGGACGCTCCGCCGCCGACGTGCTGGGCGAGAATGTGCGCATCATCATGCCGCCGGACTTCGCCAACCAGCATGACGGCTATCTTTCGCACTACCTGACGACCGGCGAGCGCCGGATCATCGGCATCGGCCGCGAAGTGAGCGGCATGCACAAGGACGGCACCGTCTTTCCGGTCGAGCTGTCGGTCGGCGAGGCTGTCACGCCGGAAGGCCGGCAGTTCATCGGCGTCATCCGCGACCTGCGCAGCCGCAAGGCCGTCGAGCAGAGGCTGAACGAGTTGCAGTCGCAACTCGTCCACATGGCCCGCCTTTCGGCGATGGACGAGATGGGCGCGGCCATGGCGCACGAGCTCAACCAGCCGCTCACGGCCCTGATGCTCTATCTGCAGGCCGTCGACCGGCAAGCGCAGCAGTCCCCAGAGACGTCCGAACGGATGCGCCAGATCATCGGCAAGGCGCTGAAGGAGGCCGAGCGGGCGGCGCGTATCATCGACCGCATGCGCAATTTCGTGGAAAAGCGCGAGCCCGCCCGCCAGGCCGTCGACCTCGGGCCGACCGTCGCCGAATCGCTCGACCTCATCATGGTCGTTGCGCAGGGCTCCACCGTCCCGATCGCCTTCCTGCCCCCGAACGGCCCTGTCGAAGTCGACGCCGATCCGGTCCAGATCCAGCAGATCATCCTCAACCTCGTGCGCAACGCGGTCGAGGTCGTGCGCGGACTGCCGGAAAAGTGGGTGCGGGTGGAGATCGAGACGGACGCGCAGACCGCCCGGGTGATCGTGACCGATTCGGGACCGGGCATTCCTCCCGATGTCGCCGCCTCGCTTTTCAAGACTTTCGAGACGACCAAGAAGACGGGCATGGGCCTCGGTCTCGCGATTTCACGGTCGATCGCCCAGAACCATGGCGGCGACCTGACCGTGGAACCGGGCGGCAACGGCAAGGGGGCCCGGTTCATCCTGCACCTGCCCCGTCCACACGACGGTACAACAACCAGCCCGGAATTGCGTGACGCCGAGAATTGAACTGGCTTATGCTTCCGAGAAGCGGCAAACGACTGCCTCCCTCGGAAAAGGACAGCGGCAAATCAAGAAGGAAGAGGACATGACGGACGGCAGCAGCGACAGTGTCTATATCGTCGATGACGATCCCGCGGTTCGGGACGCCCTGTCGGTTGTCCTGGAGATGGACGGGTTCACGACGCGCGGCTTCGACGGTGCGGAGCCGTTCATCGACGCTCTGAGGAGCGCGACGCCGTCCTGCGTGCTCCTCGACGTGCACATGCCCGGCCGATCGGGCCTCGACGTGCTCAAGGCGATCGACGTCATGAATTTCCCGGCGCCGGTCTTCATCATCTCCGGCCAGGGCGACATCCCGATGGCCGTCAATGCCATCAAGCTCGGCGCGTTCGATTTCATCGAAAAGCCGTTCGACGCCGACTTCGTGGTCACGCGCATCCGCGAGGCGCTGGCCGCGCGCCGCGCCGCCCGGCCGACGCCAGCCGGCAACTTCCCCGGCGCAGACATCCTGACCCCGCGGGAGCGGGACGTCCTGAAGGAAATCACCTCGGGCGCATCGAACAAGGAAGCCGGCCGCACGCTCGGGATCTCGCCGCGCACGATCGAGGTTCACCGCGCCCGGATCATGGAAAAGCTCGGCGCGAAGAATGCCGCCGACCTTGTCCGCATCGTCCTGACGTCGCCCGGCGCTACGGGTTCTAACGAATAACATTCAGGCCGTCCGGTCCCTTATTCTACGCTGCTCCAAGAAGGACACGCGGGCCGAAAGGCTCGCGGGTGCATGGTTTGCGATGGCCGGAAATCCTGCGGTCCTTTCTCTTGCGGATTGATCGCGCTCATTATTTTTGGCTCGCCCAGGCCGATTTCATCACGATTCGGGCGCGAGAACGGAAGGTTGATTGCGTGAAGATCGCCGTGATCGAAGATGATGCCGCGGTGGCAGATGCCCTTGTGGCGCTGTGTGCCGCAGGCGGATGCGATCTTCAGCGCTTTCACAGCGCCGAGGCCTTTCTTGCGACCGTCAAGCTCGACGAGATCGATGTCGTCGTCGTCGACCTCGGGTTGCCGGGCATCTCCGGCCGCGAGGTGATCCAGCGCCTGCAGGACATACCCGACGGGCCACGGGTGGTGGTGATCTCGGGAAAATCGGATCGGGAGATCCGTCACGAGTTGAGGGGACTGCACCAGACCCAGTTCCTGCGCAAGCCGCCGACCGGCGACTGGCTGGGTGAAATCATCCCTTCGGCCAAATAAGACGGCCGCATCACCGGACATTCCAGACAATCGCCGCTGGATTTCTCTGGAACTCCGGACTTAAATCGATTTCGTCGCACGCTTCCGCAAGGGTCCGTATTCGGGCTTACGCAGTTCGTCTTAAGTATTGGGACTGTCTTACGGATTGCAATCACTTAGGTAAATTTTGCGGCGTCGGAGGACGCCAAAGGCAACGTGGACGGACGGGCCTTTCTTCAAATCGCGTCTCAAGACATCCGCCAGGGTTCAGGGGGCACCCCATCGCACCCTGTTTCCGGACAAGCACGGTCGGACGACGTTCGAGGAGGAACCGAATGCTTCAGCATGCCAAGATCAACGATCACGCGAGCTCTGGCGAAGGCGAGGGCCGCTATCGTGACATGCCACGCAAGGCCCGCCCCGAGAGCACGGCCTGGACCAGCTTTCTGGCCAGCCGTTCGACCCGCACCGAACGTCATCATTCGCATGATGTCATCTGCTACGAAGACGATCCGGCGACCCATCTCTTCGAGATCGCGCAAGGCTCGGTCATGCTCTACCGGTTGCTCGGCGACGGACGCCGTCAGGTGGTAGACATTCTCTCGCCGGGCGATCTCTTCGGGCTGGCGCCCAGCGGCTACTACGACTGTTCCGCCGAGGCACTGTGCGAAGTGACGCTCCGCGTCCTCGACCGCCACGAGATCGACGTCAACCCGGCCCTGCAGGCGCATGTGAACCATTGCCTGGCGTCGCGCATCGAACTCCTGCACTCCCATGCGGTGCTTCTCGGCCGCAAGTCGGCCGCCGAACGGGTGGCAACCTTCCTCATGCGCTTCGTCCCCGAGCGGGGCGTTGTCGGCTGCCCTGGCCCCGCCGTCGGCGAGAAGGACAATGCCGTCGTCGTGCTGCGCATGACGCGCCAGGAAATCGCCGACTATCTCGGCCTCACGATCGAGACGGTGAGCCGGGTGCTCTCCGATTTCAAGCGCCGCGGCATCATCTCGATCGAGAAGAACGACCGCATTCACCTGCCGAGCGTCTGCCGCATCTGCAAGATGACGGGCATTCACTGAATTCCGGCACTGGTCCTGAGTGGCTCAGGACGATCCATCCGCGCCCGCTTCGCGCTTCCGCCAACCCGGGACCGCGAGGCGGGCGTTTTTGCGACCTGGTCCACCCGGTCAGAAGCGGTAGCCGACCCGAACGCCCGCGTTGGTCAGGCCGTCGTTGCCGCCATCGCACAGACCGGCGTGCGACAGATGCTCGACGCCCACGAGCATCTGCCAGTGCTCGTTGAAGCGATATCCGAGATTGGCCGCTTCGCGGAAGGTGACCCGGCAGCCCATGTCGATCCGACCCGGCGTTGCGTCCTTGCCGTTATTGACGGCCCCGCCGAGAGTGGCCTCCAGAAACAGACTCTCCGTGATATCGACGTCCCAGGTGAGGCCGGCGTAAAGGAAAGACGTGTCGCCGCCCGAATTCAGGCTGCCGCCGACCTCCAGTCGCGGTCCGAAGACAAAATCCGCCAGCGCGTTGCCGGTCGAGACGGGCAAGGGACTGGTCAGGAAGGCAAGACTGATATCGACCTCGCCACGTTCCTTCGAACTGAGATTGTGAGACGCCAGCCCCAGCCTCACTTCGTCGAGCAGGCGGAAATCCGTCGCCGTCAGAGGAGCCGGATCGCCCGGCAGCTTTTCGGCAGCCGCGGCATTCGATGGCGCCGTAGAAGCGATCATGGCGGCACTGACCAGCGCCAAAAGCGAAAGAGTATCGCGCCGCTCTGCGCGCGATTGCTTCCAATTGGTGAACAATATCATTCCCGGCCCCGGAACTATAGTCTTTCAGGAACGAACCCGACTGAAAACAACGTGATTCGAAGGAGATCGTTCGAATTAGAGCCGACTTTGCACGGCCTGCCTAGTCGGCAGAGTTTGCCGACCTGAGCGCAAGAGTGGCGAAGCGGCCCGTTCCGGTGAGCCGCCGCCTGCGCTGCATCAGGTCGCCGTCGAATGCCGCCCCCCGGCACCGAGATAGCTGTCGAAATGGCTGGCAACGAGCCGCGCAAGCGCCGCGGCGTCGCGCGTGATGGCCACCCTGCGGTTGACGATGCGCACATAGCCATCGCTCTCCAGCGGGGCGAGGGCGCGAAAGTCCTCATCGAAGTAGCCCTCGTCGAGCCCGTGGCTGCGGGCGATCCCGCCGCAGTCGGCGTCGAAGAAGCACAGGAGTTCCTCGATGACGTCGGCCCTGGCGCGATCGTCGACGCTGAGCGGCCGGCCCTTGACGGTGGCAAAGCGCCCCGCCTCGATGGCCATGGCATAGGCCTTCATGTCGGTGGTGGTCTGGACGTAGCCGCGCGGCAACTTGCCGATCGAGGACAGGCCGAGCCCGATCAGCGTTTCCGCCTTGTCGGTGGTGTAGCCCTGGAAATTGCGCCTCAGGGTGCGGTCCTTGAGCGCGATCGCCAGCGCATCGTCCGGGCGCGCGAAATGGTCGATGCCGATCGCCTCGTAGCCGAAGGCGTCGATGGTGGTGCGGGCGATCTCGGAGAGGCGCCGGCGATCTTCCGGCCCCGGCAGGAGCCTCTCGTCGATGAGCTTCTGGTTGGCCTTGAACCAGGGGACATGCGCATAGCCGAAGAGCGACATGCGCGCCGGCGCGAGGCCCGCCGCCTGCATCGCCGTCTTGCGGATCGACGCGTCGGTCTGCCCCGGAAGTCCGTACATCAGGTCGAGGTTGATCGTGTGAATGCGGGCCCGGCGCAGGGCCGCCATGGCCGCCTCGACGACGGAGAAGGGCTGCATGCGCCCGATCAGGGCCTGGACCGCCGGATCGAGATCCTGAACGCCGAGGCTCGCCCGGTTGACGCCGAGGCTTGCCAGATGCGCGGCACCCGACGAGGTGACGTGGCGCGGATCGAGCTCGATCGCATGCTCGGCCTTAGGCGAAATCTTGAAGAAGCGATGCAGGTCACCGACGATCGCATCCATTTCGTCCGGCGGCATCAGGCTGGGGGTGCCGCCGCCCCAGTGGATGTGGCTCACCTCGACGGCGCCGACATGATCGGCGACGAGAGCGATTTCCTTGCGCAGGACCGCCGCGTATTTGCGCAGCGGCTCGTCCTTGAGGGACGCCTTCGTCGTGCAGCCGCAGTAGTGGCAGATCGAACGGCAGAAGGGCACATGCAGGTAGAGCGAGACTGGTCCGTGCTCGGCGGCAAGATCCAGCCAGGCGGCATGCTCTTCCTGCCCGACGTCGGGCAGGAAATGCGGCGCCGTCGGGTAGGACGTGTAGCGCGGCAGATTGCGGTCCAGAAGGTTGGTGAGGCGTCGGTCGATCATCATGGACGAGTGATTGCCACGACAACGGGTAGACGGCTTTGATCTCTCTCAAGTCCAGGCCATTACCGGCCCGAATTTGCAATCCTGCCATGCCTTGAAACGCACCGGCCCGCACTGTAGAGCATCAGGGACAAGGGGTGTACGCGGTTCTGCGCATCCGCCGGATGCGCCGTCTTTCCGGGATCTTCCGCACGACCCGGCCGCGCGGTCGCTGGCGCTTTCACGCGCCGTGCAGCGGATCGTTCATCCGCAACGAAGGGATCATGATGGGCTCGGACAGGCCGAATGCCATGTGGTTGGCGCTGGCGCTCAGCATCGGACTTTCCGGCGGATTCCTGTTCTCCCTTCTCGGCATGCCTGCCCCCTGGCTATCCGGTTCCATGATCGCGGTGGCGCTCGCGGTGCTTTCCGGCCTCAAGGCGGAGATGCATAGCCGGCTGCGCGATGCGATCTTCATCCTCCTCGGCATCTCGATGGGAGCCGGCGTGACGCCGGAGGCCATCGGGCATGTGGCGCTCTGGCCGTTGAGCCTTGCCGCCCTTTTCGTCACCGTCGCCGGCATCGTCTGTTCGACTTTCGTCTACCTGCGCCGGTGCGCCGGATGGGACAAGGCCTCGGCGCTCTTCGGCGCGGTGCCGGGGGCGCTCTCCTATGTCCTCATGCTGGCCGAGACCACGCGGGCGGACGTTCCTCGTGTCGCGCTGTCGCAGACGATCCGCGTCTTCCTGCTCGTCGCGGTCCTGCCCGGCGTGGTGACCTACCTCGAGAGCCGCTACTCGGACGTTGCGACGGCAACCGCGACCGTGGCCCAGCCGGCCCCGGCGCAACTGGCCGATCTCCTCCTGATGATGGTCTGCGGGCTGGCGGCGGGTCTTGCCGGCATGAAGGCAAAGGTCCCGGCCGGCGCCCTCTTCGGCGCCTTCTTCATGAGCGCCTTCCTGCACGGGTCGGGCCTCGTCTCGGGAATCCTGCCCCCGATCCTGCTGACAGCCGGCTATGTTTTCCTTGGCACTTTCATGGGGTTGCGGTTCTCCGGCACGCGCTGGAGCGACCTTTTCAACGGTCTCCGGTCCGGGCTCGGCGCCTTTGTCGTCGGCAGCGTCGTCTCGGTGACCGGAGCGCTCGTGGCCTCCTTCGGCCTCGACCTGCCGCTCGGCCAGGCGCTGGTCGCCTTTGCGCCCGGCGGCCTTGAGGCGATGGTCATCCTCGCCTTCTCTCTCGGGCTCGATCCGGCCTTCGTTGCGACGCACCAGCTCGCACGCTTTTCGGTGATGATGTTCGTGCTGCCGGTCGTCGCCCGCTGGCTGCTCGGCCCCGGCTGGAACCAGCACGGGCGCTCCGGCTGAGGCCGCCGAACGCGCCGTCATCGCCCCTGGCGCTGCCGTGGGTGCGACGTCTCGACGGCAGACGGCCATGAATGCAACACAGCCGCGCCAAAATCACGAACTGTTGATCTGCGTCAAGGCTGCTGCCGCCCCCCTCCCCTAAGCAGGACAGTGATGCGCGGGCTCTTCCCGTCCGCGCGCTCCCATCACCAGACTTTCGGGGCACAAAAATGACAGCTTCAAGGTCAGGACAGTCCATGTCCTTCGAGGAAACGGGCTTTACCGTTCTCCTCGGCGTCCTCGCGCTCGTCTGCCTTTTCATCGCCGGCAAGGCGGTGGATCAGGTCATGGCCTTCCATGCCATGATCGGCGCGATCTCCACGGGCGCAGGCGCCATCTACATCGTCCGCCGGCGCATGCAGGGCGCGGTCGACATTCCGGCCGAGATCAACGGCCGGCCGAACTACAACCTCGGCCCTGTCAAGTTCGGCGCCGCCATCTCCATGTTCTGGGGCATCGCCGGCTTCCTCGTCGGCGTGATCATCGCCAGCCAGCTTGCCTTTCCGGCGCTGAACTTCGATCTGCCCTGGACCAACTTCGGACGCCTGCGCCCGCTGCACACCTCGGCGGTCATCTTCGCCTTCGGCGGCAACGTGCTGCTGGCGACGTCCTTCTATGTCGTCCAGCGCACCAGCCGCGTGCGCATGCCCGGCGTCGTCGCCCCCTGGTTCGTGATGATCGGCTACAACGTCTTCATCCTGATCGCCGGCACGGGCTACCTGCTGGGCGTCACCGAGGGCCGCGAATATGCCGAGCCGGAATGGTATGCCGACCTCTGGCTGACGATCGTCTGGGTGGTCTACCTGCTCGTCTTCCTCGCGACCCTGTGGAAGCGCAAGGAACCGCACATCTACGTCGCGAACTGGTTCTATCTGGCCTTCATCGTGACGATCGCGATGCTGCACATCGTCAACAACCTGTCGATCCCGGTCACCCCGTTCGGCGTCAAGTCCTACGCGGTCTTCTCGGGCACGCAGGATGCGCTGGTGCAGTGGTGGTACGGCCATAACGCGGTCGGCTTCTTCCTGACCGCCGGCTTCCTCGCCATCATGTACTACTTCATCCCGAAGCGCGCCGAGCGGCCGGTCTACTCCTACCGGCTGTCGATCGTGCACTTCTGGGCGCTGATCTTCATCTACATCTGGGCCGGTCCCCACCACCTGCACTACACGGCTCTTCCCGAATGGGCCTCGACCCTCGGCATGACCTTCTCGATCATCCTGTGGATGCCCTCCTGGGGCGGCATGATCAACGGTCTGATGACGCTGTCGGGTGCCTGGGACAAGCTTCGCACCGACCCGGTGCTGCGCCTGATGGTGGTCTCCGTCGCCTTCTACGGCATGTCGACCTTCGAAGGCCCGCTCATGTCGGTGAAGTCGGTGAACTCGCTGTCGCACTACACCGACTGGACCATTGGCCACGTGCACTCCGGTGCGCTCGGCTGGGTCGCCTACATCTCCTTCGGCGCGCTCTACTGCCTGATCCCCTGGCTGTGGAAGAAGAAGCTCTATTCGCTGAAGCTGGTCGACTGGCACTTCTGGATCTCGACCCTCGGCATCGTGCTCTACATCACCTCCATGTGGGTGTCGGGTATCATGCAGGGCCTGATGTGGCGTGCCTACACCGACCTCGGCTTCCTTGAATACTCCTTCATCGAAACCGTCGAGGCGATGCACCCCTATTACATGATCCGAGCTCTTGGCGGCGTCCTGTTCCTCGCCGGCGCACTGATCATGGCCTTCAACCTCATCAAGACCGTCACCAGCGGCGAGGAGGCGGAAGCCTCCTCCGCAGGGATGGCCGCCGTTCCCGCCGAGTGAGGGGATCAGACATGTCTGTCTTTGCAAAGCATCAGGTGCTTGAGAAGAACTCGATCCTTCTTCTCGTCGGCATCCTCATCGCAGTCGCCATCGGTGGCCTCGTCGAGATCGTGCCGCTCTTCTATCTGAAGTCGACGATCGAGGTGGTCGACGGCGTCAGGCCCTACACGCCGCTGGAGCTGGCCGGCCGCAACGTCTACATCCGCGAAGGGTGCTATCTGTGCCACAGCCAGATGATCCGCCCGATGCGCGACGAGATCGAGCGCTACGGCCACTTCTCCCTGGCGGCGGAATCCCAGTACGACCACCCGTTCCAGTGGGGCTCCAAGCGGACCGGTCCGGATCTCGCCCGCGTCGGCGGCAAGTATTCGGACGAGTGGCACCGCGATCACCTGATCGACCCGCGTCAGGTGGTCCCGGCCTCGGTGATGCCCGGCTATCCCTTCCTCGCGACGGCCCTGCTCAAGGAAGAGCGGATCGCCGACGATCTGAAGGCGAACCGTGTCGTCGGCGTGCCCTACACCGACGAGATGATCGAGAACGCCCGTCTCGACATCCAGACCCAGGTCAATCCGGACAGCGACAGCGTGGATGCCTTCCTCGCCCGCTATCCGAAGGCCGTGGTCCGCGACTTCGACGGCGACCCGTCCAAGGTGACCGAACTCGACGCCCTGATCGCCTACCTGCAGGTGCTCGGCACGATGGTCGACTTCTCCACCTACGACGACAAAGCCAACCTGCGCTGAGGAGGATCGGATGAACTGGACCTACGAACATTTCGCCGGCTTCGCCCAGACCTGGGGTCTGGTCTACTTCTTCGCGATCTTCATGGCCGTCGTCGCCTACGCGATCTGGCCGAAGAACAAGAAGAGCTTCGACGAGGCCTCCCGCATTCCGCTCAGTGAGGATTGAGCCATGGCTCATCATGATGACATCGACGACGTCTCCGGCGTCTCCACCACCGGTCACGAGTGGGACGGGATCAAGGAGCTCAACAACCCGCTTCCCAAGTGGTGGCTCTACGTCTTCTACGCCAGCATCGTCTGGGCGATCGGCTACTATGTGGTCTATCCGTCCTGGCCGCTGATGACCGACTACACCCGCGGCGTCCTCGGCTATTCGCAGCGCGCCGCAGCGCTGGCGAACTACCAGGCCGGCGTGGATGCCCGGGCCGTCGAAGGCAAGGGTCTGGCCGACGCCAGCCTGGAGCAGATCCAGGCGAACCCGGACGAGCTCGCCTTCGCAATGGCCAACGGCAAGGCCGCCTTCGGCGACAATTGCGCTCCCTGCCACGGCTCGGGCGCAACCGGCTCCGTCGGCTACCCGAACCTGCAGGACGACGACTGGCTCTGGGGCGGTTCTCTGGAGGCGATCCAGGAAACCATCACGGTGGGTATCCGCTCCACGAGCGAGGACACCCGTGACACCCAGATGCCCGCCTTCGGCCGCGACGAACTGCTCGACAAGACGCAGATCCGTCAGGTCGCCGACTATGTCCGCTCGCTGTCGGGCCTCGAGGTTCCGGCCGACGTGGACCTCAAGGCTGGCGCGCAGGTCTTCGCCGACAACTGCGCCTCCTGCCATGGCGAGAATGGCGAGGGCATGCAGGAACTCGGCGCCCCGCGCCTCAACGACGCCATCTGGCTCTACGGCTCGGACGAGGCCTCCGTCATCGAGACGGTCACGAATGCCCGCAAGGGCGTGATGCCGACCTGGGGTGGCAAGCTCGACCCGGTGACCATCAAGTCGCTGGCGATCTATGTCCACAACCTCGGCGGCGGCCAGTAAATCATAACAATAATCGTGCGCACCACCTGACCGTCTGGACAGCGATGTCCGGGCGGTTTTTCATTTCACCGACATGATGCTTGTCTTGACCGGGACACGAGGTCCCCATCCAGCACCAGGCGAGGATGACCATGCCGCGATCGATCCTGCTTCTCGACGGACACCCCGACCCCGACAAGAGCCATCTCTGCCATGCCCTTGCCGACGCCTATGGACAGGCGGCCACGGCGGCCGGCCACACGGTCCGAAGGATCGACCTTGCCGGGCTCGACTTTCCCCTGCTGCGGTCGGCCGCCGACTTTCGCGAAGGCGAACCGCCCGCAACGATCGCCGACGTTCAGGCGGCCCTCCTTGCCGCAGACCATCTGGTCATCGTCTTCCCGCTCTGGCTCGGCGGCATGCCGGCGCTCCTGCGCGGCCTTCTGGAACAGACCCTGAGGCCGGCCTTCGCCTTCGAGGATGCCCCGGGGGGCTGGCCGAAGGGAAAACTCAAGGGGCGCTCGGTGCGCCTCATTGTGACCATGGGCATGCCGGCCTTCGCCTACCGCTTCTTCTTCCTCGCCCACGGCGTGAAGATGATGGAGCGCAACATCCTCAAATTCGTCGGCATGGGGCCGGTCCGAAAGACCTACATAGGCATGGTGGAGGAATTGAAGGCGGACACCTCAGAGAAGATCCTGGCGAAGATTGCAGGATTGGGGCGGAAGGGGGAGTGAGATCTGCGCTGGCCAAACCTCTTGTCTGTAGAGGCATACCGTTGACTTCCTCAGTTTCTTCACTACGTTACATGTAACGAATGGAGAAATGAGATGCCGTCTTCCGTCAATGAGCGGGTCGAACGGCGCCGGCAAGCTCTGAGAGCCGCCGGCCTGCGCCCGATCCAGATCTGGGTTCCCGACAACAGGCGTCCGGGCTTTGCCGACGAATGCCGCAGGCAGGCCCTGCTTGCCGCCCAATCAGACGCGGCCGATGCGGAACTGACGGACATTCTCGATACGGCTCTCGCGGAACTGGCTGAGCCAGAAGAATGAGGCGAGGAGACCTCGTAACAGTCGCGATCTCCGGAGATTTCGGCAAACCAAGACCGGCTTTGATCGTCCAATCGGACCAATTCGAGGCCTCCGCTACGGTCACGGTTCTCTTGCTCTCCGGCACGCTGATTGACGCGCCGCTCATCCGTATCCGCGTAGACCCGACACCTGAAAATGGCCTCAACAAACCCTCTCAAATCATGATCGACAAGATCATGACTGTCAGGCGGGAAAAACTGTCCGCGCCCTTCGGTCGTCTCGACAATGACCTCTTGGTGGCCGTCAATCGATCTCTGGCGCTCTTCTTAGGCTTCGGCTGATTTTCCGTCGCGTTCAAGCAGAGAGAATTTCCAATGCGACCTGTCACTGACCGCGAACGATCGCTGCTTGAAGCCCTTTTCGCGCACCTGCCGGCTATCGAATCGAGCCTTCTGCTTCAACTCGCTGCGGCCAAAGTCACCGAACTCGACGAGGAAGGCAGCCTGAAATTCCATATCGCCCCGTCCTTCTCCATCGAAATCAATGAGCGCGTCCCGGTCACGGGTACCATTGATGACATTGATGGAGTCCCCATCTTTTTTCTGCTGCATGTGGTGGGCGGAAAGATCGACGAACTTGAAATCTACAAGGCTGACGGATCAACCATCCTCACCGAGATCGTTGCGGACGCACTGCGTTTCGACCATTAGCTCCTGTCTCAGCCCACCGTCTCGTCCGGCTTGAAGGTCATCGCCACGCCGTTCATGCAATAGCGCTTGCCGGTCGGCGGTGGGCCGTCGTCGAAGACATGACCGAGATGACCGCCGCAGCGCCGGCAGTGAACCTCCGTGCGGGTCATGAACAGCGTGTTGTCCTCCTGCGTGCCGATGGCGTTCGGCAGCGGCGCATAGAAGCTCGGCCAGCCGGTGCCGCTGTCGTATTTCGTCTTTGACGAAAAGAGCGGCAGATCGCAGCCGGCGCAGTGGAAGATGCCGGCCCGTTTCTCGTGATCGAGCGGGCTTGAGCCGGGGCGCTCGGTGTCGTGGTTGCGCAGCACGCGATATTGCATCGGCGTCAGGCGCTTGCGCCATTCCTCCTTGGTGTGCGTCACCTCGAAGCTGGCGGCCCGCGCCTCGTCCGCCGTCAGGAAACGGCTCGCGCCGACCCCGGCCAGCACGGCCGCGAAAATCCCGCCGGCGCCCAGCAGCCTGCGCCGCGTCGGATCGGTCCGTTCCTGGCGATTCATGAGGTTTCCTCCCGTCCCCCGGCAATTGTTCGTGGCCGCTCCGGACCGGAACGGCACTCGCTTTGCCCCAGATTGCCGCGTTCGGCCGCCGTTGGCCAAACACGTCTCTTCACAAGCCGGTGAGGCTGACTGTCGGAAACGGCTGGCCGTCGGCAAGAGCTGGCGATCCAGCACGACTGGCCTGGGACAGCACGAGGGGACGGAGGACGAAACGTCTTATTTCATTATATGCGCAAATATTGAACTTGATTTAGCGCAAGGCAGACGGCCCCGTTTTCTGCGATGAAGAGCCAAAGGCGCGAAAAGACGGGATTTCCCGCGCGCTTATGTTTGACCCGGTGGCCTTCGGCCAAACCCCGGGCTGCGCGATCCGAGGAGGGATCGACGAATGAACGTTCACAACAACGAGCATCCGGATGAAGAGGTCCTCTACGCCTCGGCGAGGAAGATCTATCCGCAATCCGTGAAGGGGCGCCAGCGGACCATCAAGTGGGCCGTCCTCTTCATCACGCTCGGCATCTACTATTTCCTGCCCTTCGTGCGCTGGGACCGGGGGCCGAACGCACCCGACCAGGCCGTTCTCGTCGACATGGCCGGCCGGCGCGCCTATTTCTTCTTCATCGAGATCTGGCCGCAGGAAGTCTATTACCTCACCGGCCTCCTGATCCTCGCCGCGCTGGCGCTGTTCCTGATGAACGCGCTCGCAGGCCGCGTCTGGTGCGGCTATCTCTGCCCGCAGACGGTCTGGACCGACCTCTTCCTCTATGTGGAAAGCAAGATCGAGGGCGACCGGCGCGCACGCATGCTGCTCGACAAGGCACCGTGGACGGCGAGCAAGATCGCCAAGCGCGCCGCCAAGCACGTCAGCTGGCTGATGATCGCCTGGTGGACCGGCGGCGCGTGGGTGCTCTATTTCGCCGACGCGCCGACGCTGGTGAAGGATCTGGCGACCGGCCAGGCACCCGTCTCGGCCTATCTCTGGATCGCGATCCTGACCTTCACCACCTACGCGCTCGCCGGCCACATGCGCGAGCAGGTGTGCCTCTACATGTGCCCCTGGCCGCGCATCCAGGCAGCGCTCACCGACGAGTGGGCGCTCAACGTCACCTACCGCACCGATCGCGGCGAACCGCGCATGTCGGCCAAGCGAGCGGACAAGGCACGGGCCGCGGGCGAGCCGGCCGGCGACTGCGTCGACTGCAACCAGTGCGTCGTCGTCTGCCCCACGGGCGTCGACATCCGCGAGGGCGTGCAGCTCGGCTGCATCCAGTGCAGCCTGTGCATCGACGCCTGCGACAACGTGATGGCGAAGCTCGGCCGCGAGGAAGGGCTGATCGCCTACGACACCGACATGAACATCGAGCGCCGCGCCCAGGGTCTCAACCCGATCTACCGGCTGGTGCGGCCGCGCACGGTGCTTTACGCGGCCGTCATTGCCATCGTCGGCTCGGTGATGCTCTATGCGCTCGCGACGCGTTCCTTCGTCGGCATCAACGTGCTGCACGACCGCAATCCGATCTTCGTCAACCTTTCCGACGGCGGCGTGCGCAACGGCTACACCATCCGCATCCTCAACAAGCGGCCGCTCCAGCGCGACTTCCTCCTGTCGGTCAGCGGACTGCCCACGGATACGAAGGTGGAGGCCGTCGGCAGCAGCATCTCCGTCGGCGGCTGGCCCGTGGTTTCGGTGAAGCCCGATTCAACGGAAGAAGTCCGCGTCCTGCTCATCACCGCTCCCGATGCCAAGCTGCACAAGTCGACCGACATCACCTTCCACGTGATCGACAGCGCGAGCGGCGAACGGGCCGCGGCGGGCGACTTCTTCCGCACCCGGTAGACCAACACGTCGCATCCGCCCGGTCTCTTCCCACCGAAGGGGCCGGGCGGCTGGCATTTCCCGGCAATCAAAGCCTTCCATGACCGGTCGTTGCGGTCCGGTCAAGACAGTCAGGGACAAACCCGATGGCAGACATCATGTCCAAGCCCGCCCGCCCTTCCGGCGCCCTCACCGGCCGGCACGTGCTCTACATCCTCTTCGGCTTCTTCGGGATCATCTTCGCCGCCAACGCCGCCCTCGTCTATTGGGCCGAATCGACCTTCTCCGGTCTGGAAGTGGAAAGCTCCTACAAGGCCGGCCAGGAGTTTCCCGAGCAGATGGCCGAGGCGCAGGAGCAGGCGGCACGGCAGTGGACCGTCAACGCGCATCCCGCCCTTGCGGCCAACGGCGACCTGACCGTCACCGCCAGCTTCACCGGGCCGGACGGCAAGCCGATCTACGGCCTCGACGTCAACGTGACGCTGGAGCATCCGGCCGACCGGCGCCGGGACGTCGTCCTTGACCTTGCCACCGCCGGCGGCGGACAATACGCGGCCAGCGCCGAGGGCGTTCCCCCGGGCCTGCGCGATCTGGTGCTGGTGGCGGGCAGCAACGGCAAGCGCGTCTATCTCAGCCGCAGCCAGATCTTCCTGAAGGCTGGCGAGTAAAGTCCATGTCAGCGCTTGCCGCGTCCGGTTCACCAAGCGAGCATCCACCTGCCACGAGCGGGCGGATCGCGCGCGACTGGGCGGCCTTTGCCCGCTCCGAACCCGACGGCACCTGCCGCATGGAGCTGGCCGTCGACGGGATCACCTGCGCGGCCTGCATGGGTGAAATCGAGCGCGCCGTCCAGCCGATGGCCGGCATCACGCGGGCACGCGTCAATCTTTCCAACCGGCGCCTGACGCTCGGCTGGAAGCCCGGCGAGGCCGACCCGGATGCGGTCATCGACCGGCTCGCGACGATCGGCTACGCGGCTCATCCCTTCGATCCGGCCACCGGAGGCGCCACGCGGAGCGCCCTTGCCAACCAGCTCCTGCGCTCCATGGGCGTTGCGGCCTTTGCCGCCATGAACGTGATGCTGCTGTCGATCTCGATCTGGTCGGGCAACGTCACCGACATCACGCCGGAAACGCGCGACTTCTTCCACTGGGTTTCGGCACTGATCGCCCTGCCGGCCATCGCCTATGCCGGCCAGCCCTTCTTTGCCAGCGCCTGGCGGGCGCTGAAGGCCGCCCGGGTCAACATGGACGTGCCGATCTCGATCGGCGTGCTGCTGGCGACCGGCCTTTCCCTCGTCAACACGCTGACCCATGGGGAAGAGGCCTATTTCGACAGCGCCCTGATGCTGCTCTTCTTCCTGCTGGTCGGGCGTTTTCTCGACGAGAACATGCGCCGGCGCACCGGCGTCGAAGCCGAGACATTGGCCGCCCTCAGCGCCCCGACCGCGATCCGCCGCAACGCCGACGGCTCGCTTTCCGAGGTGCCCGCCTCCGCCGTTCTTCCCGGCGAGAGCGTTCTCGTGCGGCCCGGCGACCGCGTGCCTGTCGACGGCATCGTCGAGGAGGGCCAGTCGGACCTCGATCTCAGCCTCGTCACCGGCGAGAGCATGCCGGCCCGCACCGGCGTCGGCGGGCGGGTGCATGCCGGTACGCTCAATCTCTCCGGCGCCCTCGTCGTGCGGGTCGCGGCGGCGGCCGGCGACACGCTGCTTGCCGAGATCCAGCGCCTTGTCGCCAACGCCAGCGAAGCCCGCTCGGCGACGATGCGCCTTGCCGACCGGGTCGCGCGCGCCTACGCCCCTGTCGTCCATACCGCCGCGGCCGCCACCTTCGCCGGCTGGCTGCTGATCGGCGCCGGCTGGCAGGAGGCGCTGGTGACGGCCATCGCCGTCCTCATCATCACCTGCCCCTGCGCCATCGCGCTCGCCGTTCCGGCGGTCCAGGTGGTCACCGCCGGCCTCCTCTTCCGCTCCGGCGTCCTTATCAACGCGGGCGATGCCATCGAGCGGCTTGCCGGCGTCGACACGGTCGTCTTCGACAAGACCGGCACGCTGACTGAACCCTCGACGCGTCTTGCATCTCCGGCCGATCCCGACGTCCTTTGCCGCGCCGGAGAACTGGCGCGGGCCAGCCGCCATCCGCTTGCCGACGCGCTGGCGAAGGCCAGCGGCGTCATGACGACAATCGCTGACGCCCGCGAAATCGCCGGCGAAGGCGTCGAATGGTCGGACGGCGACACCCGGCGCCGGCTCGGGCGGCCCGACTTCTGCGGCATCGGCGAGGCCGAGCTTGCCGCCTTCAGGGCCAGCTATCCGGATGCCTCCGTCATCGCCTACGCCGAGACCGGCCACGCACCCTCCCTCTTTGCCTTCGCCCAGACACTGCGCAGCGACGCGCGCGAGGTCATCGGGCGACTTCAGGCCAGCGGTCTTGCGGTCGAGATCCTCTCCGGCGACACGCCCGAGGCCGTCCGGCGAGCCGCCGAGGCGCTGGGGCTCTCCACGTTCCGGGGCGGCATGACGCCCGCCGCCAAGATCGAGCGGCTGGAAGCGCTGAAGGCCGAGGGCCGCAAGGTGCTGATGATCGGCGACGGCCTCAACGACGCTCCCTCGCTTGCCGCCGCGCATGTTTCCATGGCGCCGGTCACGGCGACGTCGCTAACCCAGGCGGCGGCCGATGCCGTCTTCCTCGGCGAGGCGCTGAAGCCGATCCCCGAGGCGATCAGCGCTTCGCGGCGGGCGCTTGGCGCCATGCGGCAAAACCTCTGGATCGCGGCCGTCTACAACATGATCGCGGTGCCTATTGCCGTCTCCGGCCATGTGACCCCGCTGATCGCGGCGCTCGCCATGTCCGGCTCGTCGCTGGTGGTGACCGTCAACGCACTCCGCTTGCGGCTCGGCTCTGGGCAGAGCAGGATGCAGCCCATCACCGTCAGCGCCTCTCCCAAGCGGATTGCAGCGTCGGCACCTGTCGGAAGCTGAAAGCCGATGAACGTTCTTGTCTATCTCATCCCGATCGCCATTTCGCTCGGCCTGCTCGGTCTCGGCGCCTTCCTCTGGTCGCTCAGGAGCGGTCAGTACGAGGATCTGGAAGGGGCGAAGTGGCGCATCCTCGACGATGACGACCAGGAACCGTAAGGCGGCGAGCCCTTTGCGCGTCCCAACTTGCCCTGGATTCCGCCGTTGCCTTGCCGTCTTGCTTGTCTCGATGCTCGGTCTCACCGCCTGCATGGCGTCGGGTGACCTCGTTCCCGAAACGCTGGCGGCGCAGGGCCACCAGGACATCGCCCGGGCGGAGCTGATCGCCCCGACGACCCGATACCAGCACTACGTTCGCGGCAACGAGGCGGAAGCCGGCGGCCTTCGCGCCGTCATGACCGACGGCAGGCGCCTCGACCTGATGCTCGATGAAAGCCACGTCTTCGAGGACCGAATGCCGAGGCTGGCGGACCTCGACGGAGACGGCCGCAGCGAGATCGTCCTGGTCCTCACATCGCTCACCGAGGGCGCGTCGCTGGCGGTCTATGGCGTTGCGGGCGACGCGGTCCGGCTGAAGGCGAAGACGCCCTCTATCGGCCAGCCGCGCCGCTGGCTCGATCCGGCGGGCATCGCCGACCTTACCGGCGACGGCAGGTCCGAGATTGCCTTCGTCGCCATGCCGCATCTCGTCAAGCAACTGCAGGTCTGGACCTATTCCGGCGGCGCCCTGCGACAGGTCGCAACGGTCGAGGACGTCGCCAATCACCGGCTCGGATCGCCGCATACGGCCATGAGCGCCATTGCCGATGTCGACGGAGACGGCATCGCCGATCTGATCGTCCCCGATGGCGCGCGCACGACCATACGCGCCCTGTCCTTCGCCGGAGGGCGAGCCCGGGAGATCGCTCGCTATCGCCTTCCCGCGCCAGCCGACGGCGATTTCGCTCTCGCGGCCTCTGGTGACGGCCCCGTTCTTTCCGTTCCGATGGAGAGCGGAACGGTCGCGCGGATCGTCCTCAGTCCTTCAACGTCCGGTCGATGACGCCGAGCCAGTTTTCCAGGCAGATCTTGCGGATCAACGGCTCGCCGTAGCCATGCGCCCGCATCGCGGCAACGAGATGCGGCAGGCCCGCCACATCGCGGATCTCCTGCGGGATTTCCGCGCCGTCGAAATCCGATCCCAGCCCGACGCAGTCCTCGCCCGCCTTTTCGACCAGGTGATCGAGGTGACGCAGCATCGTCTCCAGCGGCGTGCGGCGGTCCATCTGGCCGTCCTCGCGCAGGAAGGCGGTGGCGAAATTCAGCCCCACCATGCCCTTCGACGCGCCGATCGCCGCAAGCTGGGCGTCCGTCAGGTTGCGCGCATGCGGGCAAAGCGCATGGGCGTTGGAATGGGTGGCGACAAGCGGCGCATCGGTGAGGGATGCCACATCGTCGAAACCGGCAGCGTTGAGATGGGAAAGATCGACGAGAATGCCGAGTTCGTTGCAGCGCTTCACCAGCGCCTTGCCGGCCTCGGTGAGGCCGCCGCCGATGTCGGGCGTTGCGGGAAAGCGGAAGGGCACGCCCTCGCCGAAGATCGTCGGCCGGCTCCAGACCGGACCGAGCGAGCGCAGTCCGGCCGCATGGAGCACGTCCAGCATGGCAAGCTCCGGGTCGATCGCCTCGGCGCCCTCGATATGCAGGAGGACGGCGAAGACACCCTCCGCAATGGCCGCCCGGACCTCCCGACCGCTGCGGCAGACGCGCAAGGCGCCCTCGGAGTGGCGCTCGATGCGCGCCAACAGCGAGATCATGCGGGCGACATAGCGGCGGGCAACCGCCTCGTCGAGCCTTGGCGGCAGCGGCACGTCGTAGCTTGCCCCCGACATGCCATCGGCGAAACCGGAGCCCGAGCGAGGAGAGGGACTGAAACAGGCGAAGAAGCCGCCGGCAAGCCCGCCCTTTCTGGCCCGCGGCAGGTCGATATGGCCAAGCCCGTCGCCGCGGATGAAATCGGCGACCGGGTCATTCGTCATCTTTTCGATGAGACGCAGGAGCGTGTCGTTATGGCCGTCGAACACAGCCACGGGAAAAGACTCAGCCATTGCACCTCCAGGGGGACCGCTTCCGCGTCGACGACGGTCTCATGTTCATCGGGAAAATGACTGAAAATCAAGCCATTGAGCGCGCAATGCCTGTCAAAATCCCAATAGAGGACGAGGATTGCCGGGCGCAGTCTCCGGCTGAGGGATCGTCTTGCCGGAGACGGGATGCAAAAGGCCCCGGTTTTCGCCGGGGCCCTGCAAGATCCTGGAACCGAACCGATGCGTCAGCCGCCCGCGGCGCGGAAAATCTGCTGGCGGATGCGGCCGTCGGCCATCGGCTTCGGCGTTTCGAAGGGAAGCTCCAGCGCCTGCCAGACGTCGATGAGCGCGTCGGCGAGATGCTCGATCAGGCTGTCGTCGTGGAGCGGCGTCGGCGTGATGCGAAGACGCTCCGTGCCGCGCGGCACCGTCGGATAGTTGATCGGCTGGATGTAGATGCCGTGCTTTTCGAGCAGCATGTCGGAGGCGCGCTTGCACTTGTCGGGATCGCCGACGAGCAGCGGCACGATATGGGTCTCGCTCGGCATCACCGGCAGGCCGGCCGAGGCGAGAACGGCCTTGGTGTGCGTCGCTTGGCGCTGATGCTGCTCGCGCTCGGCGGTCGAGGCCTTGAGATGGCGGATCGAGGCCGTCGCCGCCGCGCAGATCGCGGGGGGAAGCGAGGTCGTGAAGATGAAGCCCGGCGCGTACGAACGCACCGCGTCGATGAGCGCCGCCTTGCCGGTGATATAGCCGCCGACGACACCGAAGGCTTTCGCCAACGTGCCCTCGATCATGTCGATGCGGTCCATGACGCCGTCACGCTCGCAGATGCCGGCGCCGCGCGGGCCATACATGCCGACCGCATGAACCTCGTCGATATAAGTCATCGCGCCGTATTTGTCGGCGAGATCGGCGATCTGCTCGATCGGGGCGATGTCGCCGTCCATCGAATAGACCGATTCAAAGACGATCAGCTTGGCCCGGTCGGGCCCTGCCTGACGCAGGAGGTCTTCCAGATGCTCAAGGTCGTTGTGCCGGAAGACCTGCTTGGAGACGCCTGAATTGCGCACGCCCGCGATCATCGAGGCATGGTTCAGGGCGTCGGAGAGAATGAGGCAGTCGGGCAGCAGGCGGGCGATGGTCGAGATCGCGGCCTCGTTGGAGACGAAGCCGGAGGTGAAGACGAGACCGGCTTCCTTGCCGTGGAGGTCGGCAAGTTCGGCTTCGAGCTGCACCAGCGGATGGGTCGTGCCAGAGATGTTGCGCGTGCCGCCGGCGCCGGCGCCCATGCGCGTCGCCGTGTCGTTCAGCGCCCCGATGACCTTGGGGTTCTGGCCCATGCCCAGATAGTCGTTGGAGCACCAGACCGTGATTTCGCGCGTTTCGTCGTCGCGTCGCCACAGGGCCTTGGGGAACTTACCTGCCACGCGCTCCAGATCAGCAAAAACCCGGTAACGCTGCTCGTCCTTCAGGGCGGCCACGGCGTTCTCGAAAATCGCGTCGTAATTCATAACGGTGTCTGCTACCTCCAGATCGCGGACATCATATAGCGCCTCACCATGCTTGTCGAAACCCTGTCGGGTTGACAAAACGCCCTAGCGCCGCTTTGCCGCATCGAAAGCCTGGAACCCCTATAATGTGCACGAGCGGCCCGTCCGCCGCAATGTGCATACCTGTCGGCCTTGTCCGAATGTGCGGCCAATCCTAGCGATCCGCATCGATCCTTCCTTGATCCGGATCAATCATCCTGCCGATAAAACCGCAGCCAACGGGTCTTAACCGTCTCCCGGTGCTGCGGAAGGCGCTGCGGCCTAACGGCTTCTTCACCATTTCGAGCCACTCTTGTGAGGCCATGGGAAAAGCCCTGCGCAAGGCGGACCGGCAGACCCCATGACAACTGACGCACAGCGACAGGCGGCTCCTTCGGCCCGAACCGCCGCGCTGTCGTCCGGACTATCGGCAGGCAAAGGGTATCGCGGTGCAGCTCGATCTTTCATCCCTGACGTTTCTCGTCGTGGAGGATAGCGCCTACATGCGCACGATCCTGCGTACCATGCTGCAGGGCTTCGGCGCCCGCCGCATCGTCGAGGCCGAAGACGGCGCCTCGGGCCTCGAAGCCATGGACCGGGCCAACCCCGACATCCTGATCCTCGACTGGGTGATGCCGATCCTCGACGGCGCCGACATGGTGCGCATGATCCGCACGCCGAAGAATCCTTTCGCCTATATCCCGATCATCATGGTGACGGGACACACCGAGCGCAGCCGCATCGTCGAGGCACGCCGCCTCGGCATCCACGAACTGCTCTGCAAGCCGATTTCGGCGAAATCGCTCTACCAGCGGATCCAGAGCGTCGTCATCGCCCCGCGCGACTTCGTCAAGACGCCGACCTATTTCGGCCCTGCTCCGCGCGAAGTGCGCAACCGCCAGAACATCTGGCAGGTGCAGCAGGACGTCGCCTGAGCGCCGCATGACCGGCCGGTATCCGATCGCCAATGCCGCGCGTTGACGGCGATACGCGTGTTCAAACGCCCGCTCGCGCCGGCATTGTCAAAAAATACGGAACCATTTCAGGCTCCGGACGTCTTCTCCCCGACATATCGATCTGACCAAATTCGCGCCAATGCACCGCGCGCACCGCGGCGACATGCGGAATTTTGTCAGGTGATAGATCAATTTGCTCAATCGATGAGCAATTCCCGAGATTAATTCGTTCCATTGGCAGATGTGACGAAAATATGTAACGAATCGTTCAACAGTATTCGCCGGCCACCGATATCGGATCAACGTTGCTTTCGGCCCGCATGAACGACGGATATTCTGCCGTTTCGGCTCACAACGATCGGCCGGCGGGGTTGCGGCATCCGATTTGCGTCTATACACAGGCCGCAACCGAATACGGAGACCAGAGAGGCAAGCTCGCATGTGCGGAATTTGTGGTGAATTGACCTTCGACGGCAGCCAGGCCGATGTCGGCGCGCTGGCCCGGATGAATGACGCCATGATTCCACGCGGACCGGACGCCAGCGGCATCATCGCCCGCGGCCGGGCAGCGCTCGGCCACCGACGGCTGAAGATCCTCGATCTCTCCGAACGCTCGCAGCAGCCGATGGTGGATGCCGATCTCGGCCTGTCCATCGCCTTCAACGGCTGCATCTACAACTATCGCGAATTGCGCGCCGACCTGGAAGCCAAGGGCTACCGCTTCTTCTCGGGCGGCGACACGGAAGTCATCCTCAAGGCCTATCACGCTTGGGGGCCAACCTGCGTGGAGCGCTTCCACGGCATGTTCGCCTTCGCGATCGCCGAGCGCGACAGCGGCCGCGTGGTGCTGGCGCGCGACCGCTTCGGCATCAAGCCGCTCTATCTCGCGGAGCTTCCCGGCAAGCTGCGCTTTGCCTCCTCGCTTCCCGCGCTGGTGAAATCCGGCGGTATCGATACCTCCGTCGATCCCGTGGCGCTGCATCACTACATGAGCTTCCATGCGGTCGTGCCGGCGCCCCACACCATCCTCAAGGGCATCCGCAAGCTGCCGCCGGCGACCATCCGCGTCGTCGAGCCGGACGGCTCCTTCAAGGACAGCGTCTACTGGCGCCTCGACTTCAGCCGCGGCGCGGAGGAAGAGCGGGTCTCGGCCGAGGACTGGCAGGATCAGGTGCTCGCGGCCCTTCGCAAGGCGGTGGAACGGCGCATCGTCGCCGACGTTCCGGTCGGCGTACTGCTGTCGGGCGGCGTCGATTCCAGCCTCATCGTCGCGCTGCTCGCCGAGGCTGGGCAGAAAGGCCTCAAGACCTTCTCGGTCGGCTTTGAAAGCGTCAACGGCATGGAAGGCGACGAGTTCAAATACTCCGACATCATCGCCAGGCGCTACGAGACCGATCACACCCGCATCTTCGTGCCCTCGCGCGACATGATCGCGGCGCTGCCCGGCGTCTTTGCGGCGCAGTCCGAACCGATGGTCTCCTACGACAACGTCGGCTTCTATCTCCTCTCCAAGGAAGTCGCCAAGCATGTGACGGTGGTCCAGAGCGGCCAGGGCGCCGACGAGGTCTTCGCCGGCTATCACTGGTATCCGCCGCTTGCCGGCGCCAACGACCCGGTGGGCGACTATGCAAAAGTCTTCTTCGACCGGGATCATGCGGCGCTCAGCCGCCAGCTTTCGCCGGAGTATCTCACTGGCCGTGACGAAAGCCGCGCCTTCGTGGCCGCGCATATGGGCATGGCCGGCGCGGAGGATGCCGTCGACAAGGCGCTTCGCCTCGATTCCACCGTGATGCTGGTGGATGATCCGGTCAAGCGCGTCGACAACATGACCATGGCCTTCGGGCTGGAGGCGCGCGTGCCGTTCCTCGACCATGAGCTGGTCGAACTGGCAGCCAGAATTCCGCCGCGCCACAAGGTCGATGCCGGCGGCAAGAAGGTGCTGAAGGACGTTGCCCGGCGCATTCTGCCGAGCGAGGTCATCGACCGGAAGAAGGGCTATTTCCCGGTGCCGGCGCTGAAATACATCGAGGGCGACGTGCTGGACATGGTGCGCGATGCGCTCGGGTCCCAGGCCGCACGCGAGCGGGGCATCTTCAACCAGTCCTATGTGGACGACCTCATCGCCAACCCCAAGGACGCGATCACGCCGCTTGGCGGATCGGAACTCTGGCAGGTTGCAACACTGGAGCTCTGGCTTCAGGCTCAGGCGGCCTGATCCCGGTCGTCATCGCAATAGAACAGGACACTTGTCATGACCACCACGACGTCTACGGGCTCGGCTGACCGCGCCGGCGTGGGTGCGCATGGAGACGCTCAGTTGGCACAGAACGCACGGGCCATCGTCGATTGCGGCTGGGGCCGCCTCGTCTTCGGCCAGACATTCGCCGATGCGGCGGACCTCGTCGACGCCATGCGGGAAGAGGCACCCGGACGGCGCGACATCGCCTTCTACATCGCCGACCCGCATGTGGTGCTGGCGGGCGCTCCGCACGAGCTTTTCCTCGATCCCTCGCATACATTCCGGCTGGATCTGGCGACCTACCGGCCGCCGGAGATGAAGTCGCCGAACTTCACCATCCGGCCCTATCGCGGCGCGACCGATGCCGAGGCGCTCAACCGCATCTACGGCGCGCGCCACATGGTGACGATCGCGCCGCACGAATTCGAGCGGATGTCGGACGACCCGGCCATCGAGGTGCTGGTTGCCGAGAACACCGCCGACGGCACGGTGGTCGGCGGCGTCATGGGCATCGACCATGTGCGCGCCTTCAGCGACCCGGAGGGAGGGTCCTCGCTCTGGTGTCTCGCCGTCGATCCGCAGGCGAGCGTGCCGGGCATCGGCGTTGGCCTCGTCCACGCGCTCTCCTCGCTGTTTGCGACGCGCGGGGCGCGGTTCATGGATCTCTCCGTCATCCACGACAATGCCGAGGCCATCGCGCTCTACGAGAAGCTCGGCTTCGAGCGGGTGCCGCTCTTCACGCTGAAGCGCAAGAATTCCTTCAACGAGAAGCTCTTCGTCGGCCCGGCGCCGGAAGAGCGGCTCAACCCCTATGCCCGCCTCATCGTCGACGAGGCGCGCCGGCGCGGCATCGACGTGGAAGTCTTGGATGCCGATGGCGGTTTCTTCCGCCTCAGCTATGGCGGGCGTTCGATCACCTGCCGCGAGAGCCTGACCGAGCTGACCTCGGCCATCGCCATGGCGATCTGCGACGACAAGGCGGTCACGCGCCGCGTCGTGGAGCGGGCAGGCGTGAAAGTTCCGGCGCAGATCGAAAGCGATGACGCCGAGCAGTTGGCCGCCTTCCTTGCCGATCACGGTTCGCTCGTCGTCAAGCCGGCCCGCGGCGAGCAGGGCCGCGGCATCGCCGTCGGCATCGAAACGCCGGAAGCGCTGGCCGCCGCGATCGAGGATGCCAGGGGCATCTGCGAACGGGTGATCATCGAGAGCTGCCACCAGGGCGAGGATCTGAGGCTCATCGTCATCGGCTACAAGCTGGTGGCCGCGGCCGTGCGCCGTCCCGCCCGGGTGATCGGCGACGGCAAGCGCACGATCCGCGAGCTGATCGAACGCCAGAGCCGGCGCCGGGAAGCGGCGACGGGCGGCGAATCCTCCATTCCCGTCGACAGCGAGACCGAGCGCTGCCTCGCCAAGAAGGGCTACACGCTGGATGACGTTCCCGAGGAAGGGCTGGAGGTCGTGGTGCGCGGCACCGCCAACCTGCACACCGGCGGCACCATCCACGACGTGACGGATATCGTCCATCCGGTGCTGGTGGATGCCGCGATCAAGGCGGCCAAGGCCATCCAGATCCCGGTCGTCGGCATCGACTTCCTGGTGAAGTCGCCTGACCGGCCGGACTATGTCTTCATCGAAGCCAACGAGCGGCCCGGCCTTGCCAATCACGAGCCGCAGCCGACCGCCGAACGCTTCATCGACCTGCTCTTCCCCCAGACGATGCCCGCGGTGGCGCGGTTGGCGAGCCAGGCGGTGGCGCGGGGCTGACCGTCCCCCTTTTCTGCCGGCTGCCGATCGACCCTCGATCACCCATGGTGTTCCGGCAGCAGGATGATCCAGCAAGGCAGGCAAAAACAAAGCGGGCGGACCCAGTGAAGGATCCGCCCGCCGTGGAGGTCAGGAAGTTTTTTCCGGTTCTTGCCCGACCGATCTTGGATCGATCAGACAATCGAAGGCGGGGGTGCCGCCGTTGGAACCAGCTTCCTCCGAGCCTCGAGGGATACGCTCGGGATCAGCCTGCGTTCCGGCGCGCCATGAACCGGTCGAATTCTTCCTGATCCTTCGCGCGCCGAAGCTCACGAAGGAACTCGTCAAATTCCGCGCGCATCTCGTCGAGACGGCGGCGCTCTTCCTCAAGGCGCTTCAGTTCGCGCTCCCGGTAATCGTCGAAGGCGACGTTCCCGGTGCGGCGCGTCGTGGCGCCAAAGTCGAAATCCCTGGCCATGTCGCCGAATTCACGGCGGGCCGCCTGGAATTTTCCACGCATCTGGTCTCCCCAAAGGATGTAGGCGAGCATCGCCAGACCGAGCGGCCAGAACACGACGAAGCCCAGGACCATGAGGCCGATGGACAGCGGGTGCCAGCCAGGTTTCAGCATGCACGTCTGGTTCATCTTGGTATCCTCTCCCATTCAGACACAGATGGAAGTGGCCCCTGAGAAGACCCATTTCAAGATCAAACGAGTGAAAATCGGATGGCGTCCAGCCGCCGTCAATTTCTCTCAATCAATTGCAGATCAAAACAACATCGTCTTGGCCAAAACGCGGCCCGATATTCAAACTGCCGCCCCCAATCGGCGACATAACCCTAAAAACAACCCCAGTTCGCAGCGTTACCGCTTCAAAACATAGTTGTCATCATAACGTCAGAAATGATCATTCGGCAAGGTCAAGAAACGGGCATTTCAGGTCCTTCCGCAACCCTGCCCATTGCTTCGGCACGCCAATCCGGCATTTTCTCAATGCGCCTCGTCCCAATTCTGCGCCGCGCGGGCGTCGACCTTGAGCGGCACTCTGAGGCGCACGGCAGGCTCGGCCGCCTCCTCCATCACCTTCGAGATCACGGGAAGCGCCGCCTCGACCGCGTCGTCGGCAACCTCGAAGATCAGTTCGTCATGGACCTGCAGCAGCATGTCGGCCCGGACGTTGGCGGCGTCCAGCGCCGCTTCCATGCGGACCATCGCGCGGCGGATCACGTCGGCGGCCGAGCCCTGTATCGGCGCGTTGATGGCCGCCCGCTCCATGAAGGCGCGCATCGACGGATTGGATGAGCCGATCTCCGGATAGTGCGCCTTGCGGCCGAAGATGGTGACGACATAGCCGTGCTCGCGGCAATAGGCCTTGGTCGCCTCCATGTAGTCGCGGATGCCGGGGAAGCGCTCGAAGTAGCGCTTGATATAGTCCGAGGCCTCGGAGCGGGAGATCGATAGCTGGTTGGAGAGGCCGAAGGCGGAAATGCCGTAGATGATGCCGAAGTTGATCGCCTTGGCCCGGCGGCGGACCATCGGGTCCATGCCTTCCACGGGCACGCCGAACATTTCGGAGGCGGTCATGGCGTGAATGTCGATGCCGTCCTCGAAGGCCTGGACGAGCTGCGGGATCTCGGCGACGTGGGCGAGAATGCGTAGCTCGATCTGGCTGTAGTCGGCCGAGATCAGCTTGTGTCCCGGCGCAGCGACGAAGGCGGTGCGGATCTTGCGCCCCTCTTCCGTGCGGACCGGAATATTCTGCAGGTTCGGATCGGAGGAGGAGAGCCGCCCGGTCGTCGTCGCGGCCAGCGAATAGGACGTGTGGACGCGCTTCGTCTCCGGGTGGATGAAGCCGGGCAGAGCGTCCGTATAGGTCGACTTCAGCTTCGATAGCTGACGCCAGTCGAGCAGGCGACGGGGCAACTCGTGGCCCTGAGCCGCCAGATCCTCCAGAACGTCGGCCCCCGTCGCCCAGGCGCCGGTCTTGGTCTTCTTGCCGCCGGGAAGGCCCATCTGGCCGAAGAGGATATCACCCAGCTGCTTGGGCGAGCCGACGTTGAACTTCTCGCCGGCAAGCTCGTGAATCTCGGCTTCCAGCGCCGCCATGGTCTGGGCGAAATCCCCGGAAAGACGCGAGAGAATCTGCCGGTCGACGGAAATGCCGCGCATCTCCATGCGCGCCAGAACCGGCAACAGCGGACGTTCCAGCGTCTCGTAGACGGTGGTGACGCGATCGGCGGGAAGACGCGGCTTCAGGACGCGCCAGAGCCGGAAGGTGACGTCCGCATCCTCGGCGGCGTAGACGCTCGCCTTGTCGATCGGCACCTGATCGAAGGTCAGCATCGACTTGCCGGAGCCGGCGACCTCCTTGAAGGGGATCGGCTTGTGGCCGAGCCAGCGCTCGGACAGCTCGTCCATGCCCTGCCCGCCCTTGCCGGCATCGAGCGCATAGGACAGCAGCATGGTGTCGTCGAAGGGCGCGACGTGAATGCCGTGACGAGCGAGGATGAGATAGTCGTATTTGAGATTGTGCGCGATCTTGAGGACGGTCGGCGCCTCAAGCAGCGGCTTCAGGCGCTTGATCGCCTCGGCCTGCGAAATCTGGTCCGGCGCGAGCCCGCCGCCGAGAAGATCGTTCGTGCCGGTCTGGTGAAGCAGCGGGATATAGCAGGCCTTGCCGGGCCCCGTGCTGAGCGACACGCCGACAAGTTCGGCTTGCATGGCGTCGAGCGACGTCGTCTCGGTATCGACCGCGACATAGCCGAGGTCGAAGGCCGCCGCGATCCAGGCATCCAGCCGGTCGAGGCTGCGGACCGTCTCGTAGGCGCTGGTGTCGACGGGCGCGGCGACAGCGGCGGCCTGACGCTCGGCCACCACGGCGGCGGGCGTGTTCGGCTCGACGTCCGCTGGCAACCTGGCGCTGACGGCATCGGCTTTCGGCGCGCTGTCGCCCGCCTTCTCGGTGCTTTCGGCCGGCTTTTCCGCCTCCGCCGACGGATCGGCCTCGGGCGGCCAGCCCTTGATCGGCACGCTCGCGGGCTCGACGCCGGCCACGTCGGTCGAGGTCGCCTCGCTCACACGGCGGGTCAGCGAGTTGAACTCCATCGCCTTCAGGAAGGCGATGAGCTGCTCGCCCTTGAGGCCGCGCACGGCCAACGCATCGATCGGTTCGTCGAGCGGCGTGTTCTGGTCAAGCTCGACGAGCTTGCGGGAAATGCGCGCCTGTTCGGCGAATTCGATGAGGTTTTCGCGGCGCTTCTTCTGCTTGATGCCGTCGGCCTGCGCTAGCAGTCCTTCCAGATCGCCGTATTCCAGGATGAGCTGGGCCGCGGTCTTGATGCCGATGCCCGGCACGCCGGGCACGTTGTCGACGCTGTCGCCGGCGAGCGACTGGACGTCGACGACCTTTTCCGGCGGCACGCCGAATTTCTCCACCACCTCGTCCGGACCGAGACGGCGGTCCTTCATCGTGTCGAGAAGGATGACGCCGGGACCGACCAGCTGCATCAGATCCTTGTCGGAGGAGACGATGGTGACGTCCGCGCCGGCCTCGCGGGCCTGGCGGGCGTAGGTGGCGATCAGGTCGTCGGCCTCGAAGCCGGTCTTTTCCACGCAGGCGACGTTGAAGGCACGGACGGCCTCGCGGATCAGCCCGAACTGCGGCACGAGATCGGCGGGCGGCGGCGGACGCTGGGCCTTGTAGGCGGGAAAGATCTCGCTGCGGAAGGTCTCGCCGGAGGCGTCGAGGATAACGGCCAGATGGGTCGGCTTGACGCCGGCCGCCGTATCGTCCGCCTCGCGCAAGAGCTTCCAGAGCATGTTGCAGAAGCCGGCGACGGCCCCGATCGGAAGCCCGTCGGACTTTCGCGTCAGGGGCGGCAGCGCGTGATAGGCGCGGAAGATATAGCCCGACCCGTCCACCAAGAAGACGTGATCGCCGGAGCGAACGGGACGGTGATGCGGGGCGGTGTCGGAGGCGGCTTGATCGGACATGGCCCGGACTAAACACCGGGTGAAAGACGCGCGCAAGACGGCATCGGACGCAGGGGCGGGCGCGGCCGGTGCTCACGGCCGCAATCCACTGCTATCGGTCCGTGCTCCCGCCAGCCGGCCGCTGTTTTCGGCCGGACGGTTCCCGGTTCACTCCGCCGGCTGGAAGGCCGGGGCGGAGCCGTCCGCGCGCCGCGGCTCGCGGCGCTCGATCCGGGCCCATTGCGGACGGACATAGAGGAATGAGAACCCGGTCCGCATGGCGATGAACCACATGGCGAAGGAGCCAGCCACGCCGGCAAGCGTCACCAGAGCCGAAACGGTGCCGACGTCGAGATGACCGCCGGCATACTTCAACAGGATGAACCGGCTCACGGCCATCGGCAGGAAGAAGGAGAGATAGATCACGATCGAGTTCTGGCCGCAAAAGCGCAGGAGATCGAAGGCTGATAGCCTGCGCGCCGCCTCGGTGCAGAGCACTGCGACCGTGATGATGGCGCCCGCGCCGGCAAGGCCGAGGGCAAGCGAGACGCCCGGCAGCAGCGAATAGCCTCCGAAGACCAGCACCGCGTTGACGAAGCCCCAGAGCGGCAGCACGGCCATCGCATGCATTGGGCGTTCCGCAATCCGGGACGCGATCATGAAGATATAGGGCGCCGCGATATAGCCGGTGTAGAAATAGACGAAGCGCCAGCCGAACTGGTTGACCGCGTACCAGCCGAGGTCGTCCGGCGTCTCCATGCCGAAGCTCAGGTGGCTCATCTCCAGGACGGCCGCAATCGACCAGATGATCAACGGATTGACGCGGCGCGTGAGGCGCACGGCGACGGCAAAGACCGGCAGCATCCAGATGAACCAGAGGGTGCCGAAGGGCTGATAAAGGATCGCCGCCGCGTAGTTCAGCAGCGTTCCGTCAACGCCGACCTCCGCCACCATGCCCGGCCCGCGGAAGGCGAACTGGATCGTCAGCCAGATAATGTAGAAGTAGAAGAAATGCAGGAACCGCCGGTCGTAGAAGACATTTGCCGGCCGGTCGATGACGCGTGACAGGAAGAGCCCCGAAATCAGGAAGAAATCCGGCATGCGGAACGGCCGGGCGAACTCGACGACGGTTCCGAGCCAACCGGCACCGCCCGACAGCCGCTCGACCCCTTCGACGGAATGCATCATCACGACGAAGATGATGCAGATGCCTTTGGCATAGTCGACCCAGTCGACCCGGCTCTTGTGAAGGGCAGGCATCGAGTACTCTCCGAACTGACTTACAAAAAGATCTTTCTCAAATTTGGCCGCCGAGAATAGCACGTTAACAAAATCTTAACAGAGCCGGACAAAAAAATCCGGACATCTGGTAAATCGATTAGGGTTAATGGTCGAAAACCGGATGGTCTTCCGCCGCTGGGATCATGCCATGGTTGGGGCGGTCAGGTGCTTGCGTGGAAGAGCAGGAAGACGGATCGGTCGCTTCGCCGGGCCGGATTTGCGCCTCTTGACCGCACGTGACGGCCATCGCCGGACGCGTAATGCGATCAACGGCGGCGGGCGTTGCTCATCGCGACGTCTGTCCGGTTGCGGACGAAGCCTCAGGACGCGATGTTCGTCAGGGTCCGGCTGACGCGGTCTGTCTTGGCGTAATGGGCGCGTTTGGCCCTGTACATCAGGTCGTCGGCGCGCTTCACGGTCTCTTCCATCCGCTCGCCCGGCTCGCGTGTTGCAAGGCCGACGGAAAGGCTCAATTCCTGCCCCGAATAGAACTGGTTGTTCAGGGAGACGAGCTTGTGCAGGCGCTCGGCGAAGGCCTCGCCCTCGCGGGCATCGGCCAGCGGCATCAGGATGACAAACTCGTCGCCGCCGATCCGGCAGGCCTTGTATGTCCGGGCGGCGGCCTCGGCCATCACCTCGCCGGCGCGCCTCAGAAGCGCATCGCCAGCCGTGTGGCCGAATTCATCGTTGAGCGCCTTCAGACCATTGAGGTCGGCCACCAGGATGGTGACGGGCTGGCGTCCGTTGCGGTCGAGCCGGTTGAGTTCCTCGGCGTAGAAGGTGCGGTTGAAGAGCTTGGTGAGCGCATCGTGCTGGCCGAGATATTCCAGATACGCCTCGGCCTTCTTGCGCGCCGTGATGTCGATCAGGGCGACCTGCACGAGGGTCCAGTCGTCCTCGTGACCGGGCAGGACGGAAAACTGCATGTGGACGTTGAGTTCATTGCCGTCGAGCGAGTAGTTCACGACCTCGCGCTGCTGAAACAGCTTGCCGTTCCAAAGGTCGATCAGCTGCTCGCGGAAATGCGGTAGCATGTCGGCTTGGAAGACCTGGTCGATCCGGTCGAGCAGCGTGCGCTTGTCCGCCGCGCCGAACATCTTCAGCGTATGGCGGTTGACGTCGAGCACGCGGATCTCGCCGGCGCAGCGCTGGACGAATTCGGGGTGAACGTCGGTGAAGACGCGCAAGTCCTCAACGCCGATCGCGCGGATCTCGTCGAGCAGGCGGCGGATGCCGCTGAAATCCTCCACCCACAGCGAAACCGGCGAATGGTCGAAAAGACCGAGCGCGAATTCCTCGCTGGCCGCCGCCTGCCGGCGGGCCGCCTCGCGCTCGCTGACGTCCTCGAGCGCCAGAAGCACGCGGTTCCAGTCGTTCTCGTGGCCGGGCAGGATCTGCAGCTTCAGGTCGACGTCGATCCGGCGGCCGGACAGCGTCTGATTGATGCTCCGGCCGGCAAAGGACGTCTCGCCCTGCCAAAGCGCGACGAGCTGATCGATGTGAACCTCGAGCGAGGCATGGCCGAAGATCGCGGCGACATTGCCGCGAATGTCGTCCATGTCGCGGGCCTGGAAGAGCTCCAGCGTGCGCCGGTTGACCTTGAGAAGGCGGATCGCTCCCATCGCCTCGCCGACACGGGCCGTGTCCTCCTGGAGGAAGGCCGCAAGATCCGCAACGCCCTCCTCGCGCCAGCGGTCGAGCACGGCCTTGAGGTCGCTGAAATCCTCCAGCCAGAGCGAGACCGGCGAATGATCGAACAGTCCGAACGCGAAATCCTTGGCCTCGGTGGCCTGCCGCCTGGCGGCTTCCCGCTCGGTGATATCGTCGATGGCGAGGAGCACGCGGCTCCAGTCCTCCTCGTGACCGGGCAGGATCTGGAGCTTCAGGTCGACATCGATCCGCCGGCCCGAAAGCGCGCGGTTGATGCACTGGCCCTGGTAGACGGAGTCGCCATGCCAGAGAGCCACGAGCTGGGCGATATGGCTTTCAAGCCCATCCTGCCCGAAGATGGCGGCCGCTTTTTGGCTGATCTCGTCGAGATCGCGCGCCTCGAAGAGCTCCAGCGTGCGCCGGTTGACCTTGAGAAGGCGGATCGCGCCCATCGCCTCGCCGACGCGGGCCGTATCTTCCTTGAGAAAGACCGCGAGATTGCGGATACCCCGGGCGCGCCACCCGTCGAAAACGGCACGGACGCCGCTGAAATCCTCAAGCCAGAGCGACACCGGCGCCAGGTCGAACATCGTCGTGTCGTCCGCGATGCTATCATCCGACTTCTCGCATGCAGCCCTTTTCGCTGACATCCGCGCCTCTCCAATGGTTGTCCAACGTCCGTCCAGACAACTTGTTATCATCTATGACTGGTAAGAATCCCTTAATATCGCACGCGGCGTAGCCGGGAAATGGTCAGTCGGAGAAAAGACGCTCGAGCAGGCCGCGCTCGGCCTCCGTCGGTCCTCCGGCAGCGGGCGAGGAGGGCGGTGCGGCGGCCACGGTCATGTCAGGCGCGGGCGTCGGCGTTCCGGGAAGCGGCCTTGCGGGAAGGCCGGCCACCGCCTCGCGCATGAAGCTCGCCCAGATCCGCGCCGGCAAATCGCCACCGGTCGCGTGCCTGGTCGGGCTGGAGTTGTCGTTGCCGAGCCAGACACCGGCGGTCAGCCCCGGCGTATAGCCGATGAACCAGGCGTCGCGGAAATCCTGGCTGGTGCCGGTCTTGCCGCCGACGGCGCGACCCGGAAGCGCCGCCGCCTTGCCCGTTCCGCGTTCGACGACGGCCGACATCATCCGGTTGATGTCGCCAAGGATGCGGTCGGACAGAACCCGGCCGGGGCCCGAGCCGTTGCGCTGGAACAGCACCTTGCCTTTCGCATCGACGATGCGCTCGATCACATAGGGGATGACGCCTTTGCCCCCGTTGGCAAAGGGTACATAGGCGGACGTGATCTCCAGCGGCGTCACCTCGGCCGTGCCGAGAGCGATCGACGGATTGTCGTGCATCTTGGAAAGAACCCCCATCCGGCGCGCGGTGCGGGTCACGTTCGAGGGGCCAAGGCTCGCGGTCAGTCTTGCCGCGACGGTGTTGACCGAGTCGGCCAGCGCCGTCGTCAGCGAGATCGGGCCACGATAGCCCTTGCCGTAGTTTTCCGGCCGCCAGCCGCGGATGGAGACGGGTTCGTCGACAATGATGCTGTCGGGCCGGTAGCCATGCTCCAGCGCGGTCACATAGACGAAGGGCTTGAAGGCCGATCCCGGCTGGCGCCGGGCGCTGATCGCCCGGTCGAACTGGCTCGACGCATAGTCCCGCCCGCCGACGAGCGCACGCACCGCGCCGTTGTCGTCGAGAGCGACGAGAGCCCCCTGCGTGATGCCCGCCTTCGTCCCCTCATCGGCGATGATCTTGCGTATGGCGGCCTCCGCCGCCCGCTCGGCGGCACTGTCGATCGTGGTCTCGACACGGACGTCGCCGTCAAGGGCGCCGACGTAGCCGGGAAGCTGGTCCATGACCCAGTCGGCGACGTAGTTTTCCGCCCTGGTCGCGTGTTCGCTCGCCACCTTGGCCGGATTATCGAGCGCCACCATCTCCTGCGAGCGGGTGATGTAGCCCTCCTCGGCCATGGCATCGAGCACGGTGCGGGCGCGATCGCGGGCAAGCTCCGGGTTTCGCGTCGGGGCATAGCGGGAGGGCGCGCGCAGGAGGCCGGCGATGGTCGCCGCCTCGCCGAGTTCGAGCTCCACGGCGGGCTTGCCGAAATACCGCCGGGCTGCCGCGTCGACGCCATAGGCGCCAGCGCCGAGGTAAACCCGATTGAGGTACATCTCCAGGATCTCGTCCTTGCTGTATGTCCACTCCAGCCAGAGCGCGAGGACAACCTCCTGCATCTTGCGGTCGATGGTGCGATCCGGCGTCAGGAACAGGTTCTTGGCAAGCTGCTGGGTCAGCGTCGAGCCGCCCTGCACGACGCTGCCGGCGGCGACATTGGTGATCACCGCGCGCACGAGACCGATCGGGTCGACGCCGAAGTGGTGGTAGAAACGCCGATCCTCGATCGCGATCACGGCCTCGGGCAGATAGGGCGGCAGCTGCTCCAGGCGCACGGCCTGGCCGCCGGTATCGCCGCGGTTGGCGAAGAGCTCTCCGGACGCATCGTAGATCTGGACGTTCGGCGGGCGCTTCGGAATCGCCCATTCCGTGGACTGCGGCAAATGGGCGGCAAAATAGGCAAGGATCCCGACGAGGGCGATTCCGCCCCAAAGACCGAGGACGCATCCCCAGTAGACGAGACGGCGGAAGAAACCGGCGAGGGTGAAGCGGCGCTTCGGCGCGGCGCGCCTTGCCCTGCCGCCTCCGCCCTTGCCACTGCCGCCCTTGTCGCCACCGTTGCCGCCAGCGCCCTTGCCGCCGCCGGCGCGGGTTTTCGGTCGTGATTTCGCAGACGACGCGCGCGATCCGGATCCCGGCGACGACGGCGGGCCGAAATGCGGCTCGCGGCGCTCGTCCTGCCGCCCGGCCGCGCCCGACTTCGCCCTGCGGGTCCGTGTTCCCTGCATTGCCGAGAGGTCCTCTCTGCCAACCATGGTCGCGCGCAACGGGCAATGGCCGTGTCGAGGCAACATCGCCAATGGCCGTCCGAAGGAGAACTCCGGACGCCACTCATGGAAAATGTTAGGCAGAGGGCTTTAAGAGAGCGTTAAACGTGCGGGCATGCGGCGGGCCCGCGCGCCTCAGGCTCCCGAAGCGGGCGTCTTGCGCGGGCGGCTCGTGCGGGCACCGGCAGGCTTCCTGGCGGGCGCCTTCCTGGCGGCCGGTTTTCTCGCCGCAGGCTGGGCTTCCGCCTGGGCAGGCTCGGAGGCGACCGGCGAGGAGACCCTCGCGGCAGCATTCGTGGTGCGCGAACGTACCGCCGTCTGCCCCGCCTCGGAGCGCGTGTTCTGGGTGAGGATGAAATCAGCGATGCGCGGGCAGATCTCCGCGCGCCAGCGCGATCCGTTGAAGACGCCATAGTGGCCGACGGCGGGCTGCTCGTAATGGGACTTCATGTCATCGGGCAGGCTGGTGCAAAGGCCAAGGGCGGCCTTCGTCTGACCCCGGCCCGTGATGTCGTCCTTCTCGCCCTCGATCGTCAGAAGCGCGGTCCGCGTGATCGCCGCGCAGTCGACGCGTTCGCCGCGATGGCGGAACTCGCCCTTGGCGAGCGCATGGCGCATGAAGACTTCCTCGACCGTCTGCAGGTAGAATTCGGCGGTCAGGTCCATCACCGCGAGATACTCGTCGTAGAATTCGCGGTGCTTGGTCGCGGAATCGCCGTCGCCCGAGACGAGGTGATTGAAGAAGTCCTTGTGGGCGCCGAGATGGCGGTCAAGGTTCATGCTCATGAAGCCGGTGAGCTGCAGGAAGCCCGGATAGACATCGCGCAACACGCCCGCATGCGGGAAGGGCACCTTCATGATGACGTTGCGCTCGAACCAGGCAAGGCTCTTGCTGCGGGCAAGCTCGTTAACCGCCGTCGGATTGTGGCGCGTGTCGATCGGGCCGCCCATCAGCACCATGGTCAGCGGCGCGGCCGGGTCGTTCGCCGCGTTCATGACCGCAGATGCGATCAGAACCGGCACCGCCGGCTGGCAGACCGCCATCACGTGGACGTCGCCGCCAAGGGCGCGGTTCATCTCGATGACATAGTCGACATAGTCCTCAAGGTCGAAGCGACCGTCGATGACCGGCACCGTGCGGGCATCGGCCCAGTCGGTGATATAGACCTCGTGCCTGGGAAGCAGCGCCTCGACCGTGCCGCGCAGCAGCGTCGCGTAGTGGCCGGACATCGGCGCAACGACAAGCACCTTCGGATCCTGGCGCTTCTTGGCCGTCGGCCCGCGCTCGAAGTGGACAAGGCGGCAGAAGGGCTTTTCCCAGACCACCTTTTCGGTGACAGGGACGCGCTCGCCGCCGACAAGCGTCGAGGTGAGCCCGAATTCCGGCTTGCCGTAGCGCCGGGTGGAGCGCTCGAAGAGTTCGCAGGCCGCGGCAATCGAACGGCCGTAGTCGGTGTGCGTGAGCGGATTGAGCGGATTCTGGAAGCACAGCCGGGTCATGTCGGCAGCAACCCGCGCCGGCCCCATGGCGGCGTGGTTGAATTCGTAGAGTTGGTAATACGTCACCTGGCTCTTCCTTCCACAGTCCCGCGAGACCGTTGGTTCTTTTCTCGTCCCGCGCGATGTCCGGCCGCATCCTCCCTAAGAACGCTGTTGGCACCATCCCCCGTTGCATCGTCCTCTCCAGCCGCCCCCCGCGCAAGAAAGAAGAACGCGGCTGCCTCCGGCTGGTTCGAGGCCGATGTCACCAGGCTTTCGTTCCGCTTGGTGAAGGATAACTTTACGGGAAAGAGTGCAAATTCCGCAAGGCTACCTTCGTTCATGCGACAACGTTGTCCCTGACAGACGTGCCCGTTTTGGCTATGAGGCGCAAAGCGTGGACACGATCAGTCTAGTTGAAGTTGGTTAACAAAGGTTAAGACGAGGCAACGACGCCGGCCCGGCACCGAAACGGGTAATTCCATACCTTTCGGAGGACGCCGTCGGCGTCTTTCGCGATCTCGTCGACGGGACCGTCATGACTGTATATGGGAGGGCATGACCTTGCCCTTCAAGCCGTTACCGGACGTCCGATGACGGCGCCCGCGCCAGTTCGGTGGGCATAGGACCACCACGCGGACGAAGCATCTGCCGATCAGGCCCGACGGCCCGATCAACGACAACATACGGACCATTCAGGCTATTGGGGCATCGACCGCTCCAGCGAGAGGCAGGCATCGATGAAATTGCGGCCAGGCAAGGTCCATCAACGCATCAAGCTGGACACGCTCGTCCGGCTGCGCTGGATGGCGGTTGCCGGCCAGATCGTGACCCTTCTCACGGTCACCTTCGGCTTCGGCTATCCCCTACCCCTGACGGCATGCCTTGCCGTCGTCGCCGTCTCGGCCCTGCTCAATCTCGGCCTCAAGATCCGCTATCCGGCGAGCCGGCGCCTCGCCGACCGCTGGGCCACGCTGATGCTCGCCTACGATATCTGCCAGCTCTCCGCGCTCCTGTTCCTGACCGGCGGTCTCGGCAATCCCTTCGTGATCCTCCTGCTCGCCCCCGTGGTGGTTTCGGCCACCGCGCTGGGGCTCCGAAGCACGCTGCTGCTCGGCGGTCTCGTCACCCTCCTGATCACGGGCCTTGCCTTCGGCCACCTGCCGCTGCCTTGGGGCGATCCGACCGGCATTCCCGTGGAGCCCGGTTACCTTGCCGGCCTCTGGGTCGCGCTCGTTGCCGCCCTGTCCTTCATGGCCGCCTATTCCTGGCGCGTCGCCGAGGAAGCCCGCCAGCTGCAGGCGGCGCTTTCGGCGACCGAACTGCTGCTCTCGCGCGAGCAGCACGCCAACCAGCTCGACGGCCTCGCGGCGGCCACCGCGCATGAACTCGGAACGCCACTCGCCACCATTGCCCTCGTCGCCAAGGAGCTTCTGAGGCAAGTGCCCGAGGACGCGCCCATGCGGGAGGACCTTGCCCTCCTGCAGAGCCAGTCGCAGCGCTGCCGCGAGATCCTGCGGCGGCTCACGTCGCTGTCCGGCGAGTTTCATGCTCATCTGCACCAAGTTCCCATCAGCCATCTGATCGAGGATATCGTCGCGCCGCACCGCGATGCGGGCGTCGATGTCGCCGTCACGCTCGACGGTGACAAGGCCGACGAGCCCAGCAGCCCGCGCAATCCCGCCGTCGTGCACGGGATCGCGAATATCGTGGAGAATGCCGTCGACTTTGCCCGCACCCGCGTCGACGTGCGTGTGAGCTGGAACGAAGAGCGGGTCAGCATCGCCATCGTCGACGACGGGCCGGGCTTTTCGGCCGACATCATCGACCGGATCGGCGAGCCCTATGTGACGACGCGCAAGCGCGGCTCGGAGGAAGAGCTGGAGGAAGAGGAAATCGGCCTCGGCTTCTTCGTTGCCAAGACCCTGCTGGAGCGCACCGGCGCAAGGCTGCAAATCCGCAACCGCGCCGCGCCGCAAACCGGCGCCTTCGTGGAGATCCGCTGGCCGAGAAGCGCCTATGTCGACCGGAAATGACCACGACAGGGTCCGACCGGAGGCGGCAAGTGGTGAGATGAATCAGCGCAGTCTTGCGCATTTCCGCCTTTCGACCGTCGTGATATTCTCGCTTTTCGAATAAGCCGGCTTGAAACCGGATGGAAATCAAGAACGAGACTTCAGGCACCCGGCGCCGGCTTCCCCGGCAACGATACCCGAAGAACTCCAATGCCGAGGACAGACATGGGAGAGATGAGCCAGACCAGCGAGGTCATCGAGGGTGACAACTCGCTTCTGATCGTGGACGATGACCGGCCGTTCCTGCAGCGGCTGGGACGGGCCATGGAACAGCGCGGATTTGCCGTGGAGACCGCCGAGACGGTCGCCGAAGGCCTTGCCAAGGTCGGCATCCACGCGCCGGCCTATGCGGTCGTCGACATGCGTCTTGGCGACGGCAACGGCCTCGACGTCATCGAGCGGCTGCGCGAAAAGCGCGAGGACAGCCGCGTCATCATGCTGACCGGCTACGGCAACATCGCGACCGCGGTGACAGCGGTGAAGCTCGGCGCTATCGACTATCTCGCCAAGCCCGCCGATGCGGACGAGGTCTATCAGGCGCTGACCGGCCTCGGCGACAAGGCCCCGCCGCCGGAAAACCCGATGTCGGCGGACCGGGTCCGCTGGGAGCATATCCAGCGGGTCTACGAGCTTTGCGACCGCAATGTCTCGGAAACGGCGCGCCGGCTCAACATGCACCGGCGCACCCTGCAGCGCATTCTGGCCAAGCGCGCGCCCAGGTAAGACAGACCGAATGCCGGCCGGCCAAAGGCCCAGCCAACCGGACAAGACCAGCAGCATAAGAAAAGCCCCCGGAACGAGCGTTCCGGGGGCTTCTTCATATCAGGCTTGATCCGGCCTTCGGATCACTCCGCCGCGGCGGGAAGCTCCGGGGCGGCGGACAGCACGTCCTCGTCCACATAGGCCTCGAAGGTGGCGAAGTTCTTGACGAACATCTCGACCAGCTTGGTAGCCTGGGCGTCATAGGCCTGCTTGTCGGCCCAGGTCTCGCGCGGACGCAGGATCTTGGGGTCGATGCCGGGCACTTCCGCCGGAACGGAGAAGCCGAAGTTCGGGTCCTGATAGAAGGGCACCGTCTTCAGCGAGCCGTCGAGGGCGGCGGAGAGCAGCGCGCGCGTCGCCTTGATCGGCATGCGGCTGCCGACGCCGTAGGCGCCGCCGGTCCAGCCGGTGTTGACGAGCCAGCAGTCCACACTGTGGTCGGCGATGAGCTGGCGCAGCAGCTTGCCGTAGACTGAGGGATGACGCGGCATGAAGGGCGCGCCGAAGCAGGTGGAGAAGGTCGCCTGCGACCCCTTCACGCCCTTTTCCGTGCCGGCGACCTTGGCGGTGTAGCCGGACAGGAAGTGGTACATCGCCTGGGCCGGCGTCAGCTTGGCGATCGGCGGCATCACGCCGAAGGCGTCGGCCGTCAGCATGACCAGGTTGCGCGGGTGACCGGCGCGGCCCGTGGGGCTGGCGTTCGGGATGAACTCCATCGGATAGGCGCAGCGGCCGTTCTCGGTTAGCGTCGCGTCGTCGAAGTCCGGCAGGCGCGTCTCGCGGTCCACCATGACGTTTTCGAGCAGCGTGCCGAAGCGCTGGGTGGTGGAGTAGATCTCCGGCTCGGCCTCCGCTGACAGGCGGATGGTCTTGGCGTAGCAGCCGCCTTCGAAGTTGAAGATGCCGTTCGGCGACCAGCCGTGCTCATCGTCACCGATGAGGATGCGGTTCGGGTCGGCCGAGAGCGTCGTCTTGCCGGTGCCCGAAAGGCCGAAGAAGAGGGCCGATTCCCCGCCGACGCTGACGTTGGCCGAGCAGTGCATCGGCATCACGCCCTTTTCCGGCAACAGGAAGTTCAGGAAGGTGAAGACCGACTTCTTCATCTCGCCGGCGTAGCTGGAGCCACCGATGAGTACGATGCGCCGGGAGAAATCGCAGGCGATGATCGTCTCCGAGCGGCAGCCGTGGCGGGCCGGATCGGCGCGGAAGCCGGGCATGCACAGGATGCGGAACTCGGGCGCGAAACCGGCGAGATCGGCCTTTGCCGGGCGGATCATCAGGTTGCGGATGAAGAGCGCGTGCCAGGCATATTCCATGACGAGGCGCGTCGGCAGGCGGTAGGCCGGGTCGGCGCCGCCGTAGAGGTCTTCCACGAATACGTCACGGCCGGCGACGTAGGTCTCGAAATCGGCCAGAAGCAGATCGAACTGTTCCCGGCTCATCTTCTTGTTGTTGTCCCACCAGACGCTGTCGCGGGTGGTGTCGTCCTCGACGACAAACTTGTCCTGGGCCGAACGGCCCGTGTGCGCACCGGTCTCGACCGACAGTGCGCCGCCCTTGGCAATAAAACCTTCCTCGCGCCGGAGCGACTCCTCATAAAGCGCCGGAGCCTCGAGGTTGAAATAAATATTCGACACACCCTTGAGCCCGAAGGAGCCTCTTCCCTCGGACGCATTGAAATTACCCGCCGTCTTCACTTCCAGTGTCGTCACGTCGTTCATTCCCATTGATTGCGGGAAACGGCCCGGCCGCTCCCGGCAGGACAGCAAAAACGCGCTGCCGGACATTCGGATGGCGGGTCGAGGCGGCGCATCGGCACCACCTCAGTCCTTCATCCGAGGGTTGAAAAAAGCCACCGCCGGTGCGGGGCACTGCCAAGGCCACGGATCAAGTCATCAAGTCCCGACATCGGTCTCCTAATCGAGGCCAGTCAGGACACCGTGGTTGGCGCCTATCAATTCATCGACATAACCTATGGAAGGTTAGCCTTCACCCCGCGCCGTCGCAAGTTTGCTGCAAGACTACGATCTGCAAAAATGCAGATTAATCGGTTTGATTTTACTATTTAAAATTTTTTAGTCTCAAATTAAGGATAGATATTCAGATTTACCCAACAAACTGCCGAAAGGCGCACAATTGAGCATAGGCCTTTTTCCGCATTTAAACCGATATTTTGCACATATCCCATGGAGCGCTCCAAATGTGCACCCTGTAATACTGGTTAAAGAATCGCACTCGCCGACGCGTTCCTGAAACGGAGCCGACCATTGCCTGCCGGGCCCGCTTCATCGTCCGGAGAGCTTGGTGCGGCGCCGATCGGCGGACCGATATACGCTCCGGAGTTGCAGCACACTGAAGCAGGCGGCCGCGACAGGCCGACGAACGGACGGGGGGCTCGCGGCCCGTCCGGTCTCCAGGGCTGCTTGCCGTCAGACCTCGGCGCCGGTCGGCGGAGGGCTGCCGGCAAGCTCCTCGCTCTCCTCGTCGGTGAAGAGGCGGCTGCGAGTCAGGAAGCGCACGCCTTCCGGGGCCTCCAGCGAAAAGCCCGCGCCGCGGCCCGGGGTCACGTCGATGACGAGCTGCGTATGCTTCCAATAGTCGAACTGGGCCGCGCCCATCCAGAAGGGACAGCCGGCGATCTCGCCCATCCGCACATCGCTGGCGCCTGTGCGAAATTCGTCGGCGCTGTAGCACATGGGGGCGGAGCCATCGCAGCAGCCACCGGACTGGTGGAACATCAGCGGCCCGTGCTTCACCTTCAGCTTTTCGATCAGTTCGACGGCGGCGGGCGTGGCAACGACGCGCGGGGGCATGGCATTTCCTCCTTGTTCTTAGGAGGCCGGTGTCGTCATGAGCGGATGCGAGCCGGCCCGACAAAAAAGGCCGGGGCAGTTGCCCGCCCCGGCCCGGTCGTCGTCTTGGGAGATCAGAAGAAGCCCAGCGCCTTCGGGCTGTAGCTGACCAGCAGGTTCTTGGTCTGCTGGTAGTGGTCGAGCATCATCTTGTGGGTCTCGCGGCCGATGCCCGACTGCTTGTAGCCGCCGAAGGCCGCATGGGCCGGATAGGCGTGGTAGCAGTTGGTCCACACGCGGCCCGCCTGGATGTTGCGGCCGAAGTGGTAGGCGCGGCTGCCGTTGCGCGTCCACACGCCGGCGCCGAGGCCGTAGAGCGTGTCGTTGGCGATCTCGAGCGCCTCTTCCTCGGTCTCGAAGGTCGTGACGGACACGACCGGGCCGAAAATCTCCTCCTGGAAGACGCGCATCTTGTTGTTGCCTTCCAGAACGGTCGGCTTGACGTAGTAGCCACCTTCCAGTTCGCCCGGCAGGATCGTGCGGCTGCCGCCAGTGAGCACCTTGGCGCCCTCGGCCTTGCCGATGTCGATATAGGAGAGGATCTTCTCCATCTGGTCGATCGAAGCCTGCGCGCCGATCATCGTCGCCGGATCGAGCGGATGGCCCTGGCGGATCTTCTCGACCCGGGCGACGGCCCGTTCCATGAAGCGGTCGTAGATCGACTTCTGGACCAGCGCGCGGCTCGGACAGGTGCAGACTTCGCCCTGGTTGAGGGCGAACATGGTGAAGCCCTCCAGCGCCTTGTCGAAATAGTCGTCGTCCTCGGCCATCACGTCGGCGAAGAAGATGTTCGGCGACTTGCCGCCCAGCTCCAGCGTCACCGGAATGATGTTCTCCGACGCATACTGCATGATGAGACGGCCGGTCGTCGTCTCGCCGGTGAAGGCGATCTTGGCGATGCGCTTGTTCTGGGCGAGCGGCTTGCCGGCCTCGATGCCGAAGCCGTTGACGACGTTCAAGACGCCGGCCGGCAGGATGTCCTTGATGAGGTCGACGAGCACCATGATGCCCATCGGGGTCTGCTCGGCGGGCTTCAGGACGACGCAGTTGCCGGCGGCGATGGCCGGGGCCAGCTTCCAGGCGGCCATCAGGACGGGGAAGTTCCACGGAATGATCTGGCCGACGACGCCGAGCGGCTCGTGGAAGTGATAGGCGATGGTGTCGTGGTCGACCTCGCCGATGGAGCCTTCCTGGGCGCGGATGCAGGCGGCGAAATAGCGGAAGTGGTCGATGGTGAGCGGCATGTCGGCCGCGGTGGTCTCGCGGATCGGCTTGCCGTTGTCGATGGTCTCGGCCATCGCCAGGATGTCGAGGTTTTCCTCCAGACGATCGGCGACGCGGTTCAGCAGCAGGGCGCGCTCGGCCGGCGAGGTGCGGCCCCAGGCGTCCTTGGCCTTGTGAGCGGCGTCGAGGGCGAGCTCGATGTCGGCGGCCTTGGAGCGGGCGACCTGACAGACGACCTTGCCGGTGACCGGGCTGATGTTGTCGAAATATTCGCCGTCGGCCGGGGCGACCCACTGGCCGCCGATGAAGTTGTCATAGCGGGTGCGCCAGACCTGGCGGGCTTTGAGCTTTTCGATTTCCTGATGCAGCATTGGGTGTTTCCTCCACCGTTCCGGGCAACATCCCGGTTTCCATCCCGGCTGCATTCAAATCGAAAAATCGATTGAAGCCATTGGACGAAGGTCCAGATGCGGCTTTTGACGCAGGTCAATGCCCAGGGCCCCGCAAGCCTGAAAGAACTGCGTCAGGGACGCGGAGCCGTTCTTTGCATCTATCCGGAATCATTGGCGAAAGGATTGACGGAGAACGCCCTGTCACCGGGTGCGTTCCGACAGGAGATCTCTTGAGGCAGCGGGAGGAAGGCTGACGCCCGTTTCGACCAAAGTCCCATTCGCGACCGATCCAATCAGATCGTTTCATACCGTCCAACGGACCGGTTTACGCCCTGCACGGGCCAGACTATCGTCGAAACCTTCCAGGGGCGTTCCCCGTTTCGTCTTTGCCCGGCCCAGTCCGGGCAAAGACGAATGACCCAAGCAGACAGGATTGCCGGACCTTCGATCATGCAGCCCGGGGAGCGGGCAGCAGTCCGGAGCAACCGGCATCCGCCAGAAGAACAGGAGAGAGGATGAAGCTCACCATCGTCGGCTCACGCTATTTCGGCGCCGCTGCGCTGGAGGTGATCCTCAAGGAGAATGTCGAGATCCTGAGCGTCGTCGTCCTCAACGACGAGGACCGCCTGGCCGTGGCCGCCCGCGAGGCGGGCCTTCCGGTCGCCGTGCAGGCCGACCCCAAGGTCGTTACGGCCGACATGATTCCCGAAGGGACCGACCTCATCGTCACCGCACACTGCCACGCGCGCATCGAAGCGGATGCGCTGGCGAAATCACGGCTCGGCGGCATCGGCTACCATCCCTCGCTGCTGCCGCGCCATCGCGGCATGGCGGCCGTGGAGTGGACCGTCAAGGCGGGCGATGCCATCGCGGGCGGCACGATCTATCACCTCGCCGAACGGATGGACGCCGGCGCGATCGCGATGCAGGACTGGCGCTTCGTCAAGCCGGGCGAGGACGCCCGAAGCCTTTGGGAGCGAGCTCTGGCGCCGCTGGGACTCGACCTCATGGGGCGGGTGATCCGCTACGCCATCGAACACGACAGCCTGCCGTCGAAGCCGCAGGACGAGGAATTCGCGACGGCGGCGCGCAAGAAGGATCTGTGACCCTTGCCTGCCATGCGCACAGGCAAGGCAAATGACAGGCGGAAATGGAAAAGGGGCGCTGCGGAGCGCCCCTTTCTTGCGTTCAGCGCGATCACTCGCGCGGCGCAGATCAGACCTGGGCAAGGCCTCCGTCGACACTGAGCTCGACACCGGTCACGTAGCTGGCTCCCGGCGAGGCAAGGAAACTCATGACGCTGGCGATTTCGTCCGGGTCGGCCATGCGGGCCAGCGGGGCGGCGTCCTGCACATAGGTCTCGAAGCCGGCAATCGCTTCGGCGTCCATCTTCAGTCCGGTCTCGAAGATCGGCGTGCGGGTGACGCCCGGGCTCACCGCATTGACCCGGATCTTTCGGGATTTCAGATCGTTGGCCCAACTCCGGGCAAAGGAGCGCACGGCCGCCTTCGACGCGTTGTAGAGACTCAGGTCCGGCATGCCCTTGTTGCCGACGATGGACGAGGTGATCACGATCGACCCGCCGTCGCGGACCAGCGGCAGCATCGTCTGGACGAAGAAGAAGACGCCCTTCACGTTGATGTCGAAGGTCTTGTCGAACTCCTGCTCGCTCGTCTCGCCGTAGGTGTTCCTTTCGGCAATGCCGGCGTTGGCGAAGACGGCGTCGAGCTTTTCGCCCGCCGCGGAAATGGTCTCGAACAGCTTCCGGCTGTCGGCAAGGCTGGCCGCATCGGCCCTGACGGCGACGGCCTTGGGGCCGAGTGCCGCCGCAGCCTTGTCGAGCGTGGCCTGCGTCCGGCCGGTGATATAGACCTTCGTCCCTTCCTCGGTCAGGCGCTTTGCCAGAGCCAGTCCAATGCCGGTCGATCCGCCGGAAATCAGCGCGATCCTGTTTTCGGTAGCCATGTCGTCGTCTCCATGCATCTGTAATTTCTTTATTTCCGTATTTCGGTTTTATCGAAATATTGAACAACGTCAACAAATGCGGTAGGCCGATCACGACAAGGTGATTTGGTTCCATCGCCCGCGCGGACGGAAGGTTGCAGGACGGATCGCGAACCAGACATCCGGACCTCGGGGGCTCGCGCCATCCGGTTCCGCGTTTTTCAGGAGACGACCGACAAGGTGGTTCAGTTCTTTCATCCAGCGACAGGCGACATCACGCTGACCGGCGTCATGGCGGCGCTTGGCGACCCGGTGCGGCTCGCCATCGTGCGCGCGCTGCATGAGGCCGGAGAGGGAAAGAGTTGCCGCATGGCCTGCCCGACGCAGCATATCGCGCCGTCTACCCTGTCCAACCACTTCCGGATTCTGCGGGAAGCCGGTCTCGTGCACACGACGAAGCGGGGCGTGGAGAACATCTCCGTCCTTCGGCACGACGATCTCGATAGCCGGTTTCCGGGCCTGATCGAGCAGATCCTCAGCCACGAGCCGGCCTGAGAGCCTTTCGCGCCGGACAGGAGCGGTCCTTTCGCACCGCGCCGAGTTTGTCGTGGCGCAGCCCCGTGCTCATCATAAAATAACGCCATGCGATTCGGATTTCCGCCAAGCTTCTCAAGGAAGCCCCCGGCTCCACGGCGGCCCGATCATCTCGTGATCGAGATGGCGGGCGGTTCCGTGCGGCTGTCGCTCAACTGGAACAGCCGGGCGAAGCGCTACAGCCTCAGGATCGCTCATGGCCGCACCGAACCTGTCCTGACGATCCCGCGCGGCGGCACGCTCGAAAGAGCGCGGGCGTTTGCCAGCCGCCACGCGAACTGGCTGGCACATCATCTCGACCGGGCACCGCAGGCGGTCGCCTTCGAGCCAGGCGCGATCCTGCCATTTCGCGGGGAAGACCACAGGCTCCATCCGGCGGGCACGCTGCGCGGGCTCGTCAAGATCGGCCCCGGAGATGCGGACGAACCCTTGCCCCGCATTCTCGTCCCCGGCGATCCGGCCCGGTTCGAGCGCCGCGTCCGCGATTTTCTCGTGGCCGCGGCCCGCACGGACATCGAGGCGGCCGTCGCCCGCCACACAGCCGTTCTCGGGCGCAGCGCCAGCCGCGTCACCCTGCGCGACACGACTTCGCGGTGGGGGTCGTGCTCGTCACGCGGCGCGCTTTCCTTTTCCTGGCGCCTGATCCTCGCCCCGCCCTTCGTGCTCGACTATCTCGCCGCCCATGAGGTGGCGCATCTGGCCGAGATGAACCACGGGCCCCGCTTCTGGGCCCATTGCGAGAGCCTCTGCCCCCGAACCGCCGAGGCACGCGTCTGGCTGAAGAGCAACGGCAGCCGTCTCCATGCCTACGGAAAGGCCTGAGCGACCATTTTAGCGCCAGCGCATGCGGGTCATTTGAAGCATTCGGGCCACGCTGCGCGAATTGCGTCAAATCGGGGGCAATTCTATGGCCCCTTCTATTGACACCCGGCCAACCGCATGCCGTTATTACTATATTTTTCGGTAACCATTTTAGACAAGAGATAGAAATTGCCTTTTAACCGGCTCATTTCAGGCGCGGATTTCCATGCGCGCGAGCTATTCAAACGGACCTTCGCGCTCGTTCCTCCAGCCGGCTATTGTTCGATCCGGGCGACACCAACGTCACACGACGGGGGCGCCCGTGACTGACGTCGACACCATCCGCGCCCTCCCCTGCTGGCAGGGCCTAATCGAAGTCGAGCCCCTTGGCGGCGGGCTTTCCAACCGCAATTTTCTGGTCCGCGATGGCGGGCGCCAGTTTGTGGCGCGGATGGGCATGGACATGCCCTTTCACCATGTCTTCCGCGCTCGCGAAGCCGCCGTTTCGCAGGCTGCCGCGGTGGCGGGCATTTCACCCAAACTCGTCCATGTCCTGCCGGGCACGATGATCTTCGACTATATCGGCGGGCAGGTTCTGACGCCGGAAGACGTCAGGCATCACGCAACCGCGATTGCCCGGCTGCTCTGGGAGGCCCATCACCGGATCGGCCAGCATCTGCGCGGCCCGGCGTCCTACTTCTGCGTCTTCCATGTCATCCGCGACTATGCGGCCCGCCTGACCGAGGCGGATGTTGCGCCCTCTTCACTGAACCATTGGCTCGAAGTGGCCTCCAAAGCGCAGCAACTTCAGCCGCCGCTGCATCTCGTCATCGGCCACAACGATCTGTTGCCGGCAAACATCCTGCGCGACCCCGAGGGTCGGCTCTGGCTGATCGACTGGGAATACGGCGGCTATGCCTCGCCGCTGTTCGATCTCGCCAATCTGGCCGGCAATGCCGGCTTCAGCGACGATGAGGAAAGACAACTGCTCGAGGTCTATTTCGGGACCTCGCCGGATGCCGATCTTCTTGCCGCCCTCCGCGCCATGAAGCTTGCCTCGCTGCTCAGGGAGACCCTCTGGGGCATGGTCAGCGCGCTTTGCATGCCCGACAACGGCGTCGATTACGCCGCCTATACGCGCCAGACCCGCGCGGCCTTCGAAACGGTCCTCGACGCGTTCGAAGGGAGGGCCGCGTGAGCGAGGCACCTCTTCCCGACCGCGCGCAGATCGTCGTCATCGGCGGCGGCATCATCGGCTGCTCGACGGCCTATCACCTGGCGCGCGACCACAAGGCCGACGTGGTCCTGCTGGAAAAGGGACGGCTGACCAGCGGCACCACGTGGCACGCGGCCGGCCTCATCGGCCAGCTGCGCACGTCGGCGTCGATCACGCAGGTCCTGAAGTATTCGGTCGAACTCTACGAAAGGCTCGAGACGGAGACAGGGCTTGCGAGCGGCTGGAAGCAGAACGGCGGCCTGCGCCTCGCGACCACCAAGGACCGCTGGATCGAGCTGAAGCGCCTTGCGACCGCTGCCCGCAGCTTCGGGCTGGAAATGGATCTCCTGACGCCGACGGAGGCGCGCAAGCGCTGGCCGTTTATGGAGATCTCCGACCTAATCGGCGCAGCCTTCCTGCCGACCGACGGCCAGGCGACGCCCTCCGACATCACCCAGTCGCTCGCCCGCGGCGCACGCATGCACGGCGCGCGCATTTTCGAGGGCGTCACCGTTACCGGCTTCGTGATCGCGGACGGCCGGGTCACGGCGGTGGAGACGACCGGCGGACCGATCGTCTGCGAGAGCGTCGTCAACTGCGGCGGCATGTGGGCCAAGGACATCGGCCGTCTCGCCGGCGTGCGCGTTCCGCTGCAGGCGATCGAGCACCAGTATCTCGTCAGCGAGCCGATCGAGGGCCTGCCGCGGGATCTGCCTACGCTGCGCGACCCCGACCGTCGCACCTATTTCAAGGAGGAGGTCGGCGGCCTGATCATGGGCGGCTACGAGGCCGACCCGATCCCGTTCGCCAACGGTCACATCCCGGACCATTTCGAATTCCAGCTCCTTGAGGAGAACTGGGGCCATTTCGAGCCGCATGTGGTCGAGGCCATGGCGCGCGTGCCGGCGCTGAAAGAGGTCGGCGTGCGCCAGCTCGTCAACGGGCCGGAGAGCTTCACCCCCGACGGCAATTTCATTCTCGGGCGGGCCCCGGAGCTTGGGAATTTCTATCTCGGCTGCGGCTTCAACGCCTTCGGCATCGCCAGCGGCGGCGGCGCTGGCTGGGCACTGGCCGAATGGGTGATGAAGGGTTATGCCCCGCTCAATCTCTGGTCCGTCGATCCGACCCGCTTTGCCGGCGTCCACAACGATGCCTTCACCAAGGCCCGGACGATGGAGGCCTATGCCAAGCATTACGCGGTCGCCTATCCCAACGCCGAATTCGAGAGCGCCCGGCCGCGTCTGACCTCGGCGCTTTACAGCCGCCTTCGGGCACGCGGCGCCGTCTTCGGCTCCAAGCTCGGCTGGGAACGGGCGAACTGGTTCGCCTCGGCCGGCATGCTGCCGGAGGAGCGGCCGGCGCAGGGACGCCCGGCCTCCTTCGACATCGTCGCCGCCGAACACGAGGCCTGCCGCAACGGCGTCGTGATGTTCGATCTCTCCTCGATGGCGAAATTCGAGATCTGGGGCCCGGACGCCGCCGCAAGGCTGGAATGGCTCTCGGCCAACGATATTGCCCAGCCGCCCGGCAGCATCGTGCGCACGCAGATGCTGAACGAGCGCGGCGGGATCGAGTGCGATGTCACGGTGACGCGGATCGAGGGGGATGCCTTCTACATCGTCTCGGCCACCGCTGCCCGCACCCATGACGCGACGTGGATTTCCGAAAGCCTCAAGGGAGCGAACGCCACCTTCCAGGATGTGACGGAGCTCTGGGGCACGATCGCGCTGATGGGGCCCTTCGCGCCGGCGGTCATGACCGCCGCGACCTGGACCGACCTTGCGCTCGCGCCCGGGCAGGCGCGGACGATGACCATCGCCGGCGCCCATGCGCGCGTCCTGCGCCTCAGCGTCGTCGGCGAGCGGGGCTACGAAATTCACGCGCCGATGGACCAGCTCGGCACCATCTACGACGCGCTGATGGAAGCCGGCGAGAGCTTCGGCATCCGGCCGGCAGGCTACCGTGCCTTCGACTCCCTCAGGCTCGAAAAGGCCAAGCGCTCCTGGGGCGCCGACATCACGTCGGGCGACAGCCCCTTCGAGGCCGGGCTCGGACGCTGCGTGAAGCTTTATTCCAGCGCCGATTTCCAGGGCCGGGCCGCGGCGGCGGCGATCGCGTCCATGCCGCCGCGCAAGCGGCTTTGCGGCTTTGCCATCGACAGCACCGAGGTCTATCTCACCGGGCGCGAGACCATCCTGAGGAACGGCCGTCAGGTCGGCTATCTGTCGTCCGGCGGCTGGGGCCACACGGTGAAGACCAACATCGGCTTCGGCTACGTCAGCAATGGGGCGGGCGTCACGGACGCCTGGCTCAACGAAGGCAAATACGAGGTCGTCGTCGCGGAGATCCTGTGGCCGGCGCGCCTGGCCATGGCCCCGCTCTACGACCCCGCCGACAACCGGCTTTTCTAAGCGAAGACGGCGCGGCCGGGCCGGGAAACCTCAGCCGGCAAGCGCAAGGCGGTCGAGTTCCTCGATCGCGCCGGCAAGCGCCAGCGTGCGCTCGGCCATCTCGGCATGAAGGCGCTCCACCATGCGGCCCTCGATCTTGACCGCCGACTTGTCGGCATTCTCGGGCTGCTGGAAGACGGCGACCACCGTCTTCGCCCATTCGATCTCCTCGACGCTCGGCACGAAGGCCTGATTGGCGACCTCGATCTGGCGCGGGTGGATCAGCGTCTTGCCGTCGAGCCCGAATTCGCGGCCCTGGCGGCATTCGGCGGCATAGCCCTCGTCGTCGTAGATGTCGTTGAAGACGCCGTCGAGAATGCCGAGGCCGTAGGCACGGGCGGCCGCGAGCGACAGACTGATCCACGGCACCATCGGAGCCCGGTCGTCAACGAATTGCGCGCCCGTCTCCTTGGCAAGATCGTTGAGGCCGAGGACGAAGCCCTGCAACCGGCTGCCTGCACGGGTCGAAGAGGCAGCGATTTCCTTCAAATTGAGGATCGCCAGCGGCGTTTCGATCATCGCCCAGACCCGGATCGCCGGATCGGCACCGAGACCGGCCATGGCCTCTTCGATCCGAACGAGATCGGCCTCGCTGGAGACCTTCGGCACCAGCACAGCATCGGGGCGCGCCGCGACCGCCGCGGCAAGATCGTCCGATCCCCAGATGGTGGAGAGACCGTTGATGCGGATGAAAATCTCGCGGCGCCCGTAGCCGCCCCTCGCCATCTCCGTGCCGATCGTCTCGCGCGCGACTTCCTTGGCATCCGGCGCGACGGCATCCTCCATGTCGAAGATCAGCCCGTCGGCCGGAAGGCCCCTGGCCTTGTCCAGCGCACGGGCATTCGACCCCGGCATGTAAAGAACGCTGCGGCGCGGTCTGACGACGGTCATGACGCGTTCATCTCCCCCAAATTCGCTCCCTTCGGCCGCTTCTGCTGATCGGAAGCTGTGCCGCCCGGCCCGTCCGCCCTGCGGCAGTGCAACAAAGAGGCCGGCAGTCATGTTGCATTGCACATAATAGCGCCGAACGGCAGCGGCTCAAACTCCTTCCTTTCTCCGATGCGGCGGATCGAAGCAGACGGCAGGCCGGTGCCGGGCCGGTCCAACAGCGCGCGCCAGCAGCCTCGCATCCGACGCGCCGGATCCGCCTGCCAGTCGACCTGAAGTCCGAAACCATGGCGCGGACGGGCGGAAAATCGGCCTCCAGCGGCCGCATCACCACAGAATCTCCTTTTTCGTTCCAGCAGATGGGCAATTGGTGGGGATTTCGGCGGCCTCCCGGCCCGGCACCTATTTGCTTTCGGTGCTCGAAGGGCAGTATAGGCGTTAAGATCATTGCACCATGGCCGGTCCGGCGCTGGCTCAAGAACATTCAAACACCGCCCATCGAGGAGCGAACCAATATGAAATTCCTTCGCGCAGCAGGCATGATCTCCCTCCTCGGACTTGCCGCCTGCGGCGGCTTTCGCTCGCCTCTCGGTTCCTCCCCCAGCGGCATTCCCCCGCTGCAGCCCGCGCCCACGACACCGGTCGAATCCATGCAACTGCCTCCGCCTCCCGGCATGGAAGAGCCGCAGCAGCCCGTCGACGAGGCCGCGGCAGCCGCCCAGCTGCAGGAAGCCCAGCAGTCGGCGGTGGCCATCGCCAAGCCGGATCTCGCCGGCGCATGGACGATCTCGTCGGGCGGCGAGACCTGCAAGCTGTTCATGAATCTCACGAGCTGGACCGGTGGCTATCGCGCCAACACGCGCGGCTGCGCCTCCGAGGAGCTGAAGTCGATCGGCGCCTGGGACCTCAGCGGCAAGGAAGTCACGCTGAAGGATTCGTCCGGCTCGCCGGTTGCCCGCCTCTATGCCTCGGCGGCGCAGCGCTATTCCGGCCAGATGGAGGTCTCCAAGCGCGGCGTCCAGGTCTTCCGCTAAGCCCGCCGATCGAGCGATCCCGGTCCGGTACGCTGATCATCCCTCGGGATGACGACGCACCGGGCCGGATCGGCTAGAGTGTTTGCGTTCAATACAAAGGCACGGACATGCTCCATGTCTTGGTCTTCGCGCAAGTCCGGGTCTTCGCGCAAATCCGGGCGGAAAGCCGGTTCCCGCTTTTCCCGGATTTGCTCTAGCTTTTCCTTGCCGCCGGTTCTTCCGCCGGCTTTCTCCTTGCGGCGCAGCCGCTCCGGGGCGGGTGGACCGTCTCGCCTTCGCAGCATATGATCCCGCATCGCAGCATGACGGTCCGAGAGTGAGGATGGACGCTTCTTCCAAGGCCCCCGACTTCGGCGCCAAGGCCGGCAGCCACAATGTCTCGCACGCCTATGACGGGCTGGTGGCGCGCGGGGATATCTCCGCCGACGTCAACCAGAAGAAGATCACCTGCCGTCTCGACCAGCTCATCGACGACCTCAAGGAGACGCATCTCGCCTCCAAGAAGAGCGCGCTCGGCTGGATCTTCGGCAAGCGCGGCAGCCAGGCGAAGATCGTCAAGGGCGCCTATATCTGGGGCTCGGTCGGGCGCGGCAAGACGATGCTGATGGACCTCTTCTTCGACCTCTGCCCGGAGCCGAAGAAGCGGCGTGCCCATTTCCTCGACTTCATGGCCGACACGCACGAGCGCATCCACAAGGCCCGGCAGGCCGGCGAGAAGGATCCGGTCGAACGGGTCGGCGACGCCATCGCCGGCGAAACGCGGCTGCTCTGCTTCGACGAATTCGCCGTCACCGATGTCGCCGATGCCATGATCCTCGGGCGGCTCTTCACCTGCCTCTTCCGGCACGGGGTCGTCGTCGTCGCGACGTCGAATGTCGCGCCGGACGACCTTTACAAGGACGGGCTCAACCGAAGTTTCTTTCTCTCCTTCGTCGCATTGCTGAAAGAACGCACGGATATCCTGCGCCTCGACTCGCCGACCGACTACCGGCTCGACAAGATGTCGAAGGAGGATCTCTACGTGACGCCAAATGGCGCTGAGGCCTACGCGCGGCTGAACGATCTCTGGGCCAAGGCGACGGCCGGCAAGACGACGGCGCCGGCGAGCCTGACCGTGAAGACCCGCCGGGTGCTCGTTCCGATGGCCGCCGGCAGCTTTGCGCGCTTCGGCTTTGCCGATCTTTGCGAAAAGCCGCTCGGCGCGCAGGACTTCCAGGCCATCGTGCGTGCTTACCACACGATCTTCCTGGACGACATTCCGGTCATGAACCGGGCGCGCCGCAACGAGGCCAAGCGGTTCATCACACTGATCGATACCCTCTACGACACCGGCACCAAGCTCGTCTGTTCGGCGGCCAGCGAGCCGGACGGGCTCTATCAGGACACGATCGGCACGGAGGCCTTCGAGTTCCAGCGCTGCGCGTCCCGTCTCGTCGAGATGCGCTCGGACGCCTATCTCACGGCGCCGCGCCATCTGCACGGCGTCGAGGCGGCCGACGGCGATGACCGGGCCGTCGCCGAGTAGACGGCCGCGTGGCGGGTGCCAGCCCCCGGGTCAGACGGACGGCGCCCGTTCGGTCCTGCGTTTTGTTTCCGGCAGTTGACGTTTGCGTAAGGATACGGCGCCGCGCGTCGTCCGCTGGGGATGACAATTGAGCCCCGCGGCCACGAAACGGCGCGGATTCAACGGAAGTGCAAAGAGTCTTGCTTGCACTTGCTCCGCAATCGGGGTAGTGCAGAACTGGAAACGCGGTCCTATATTCCCTTTACGTAAACGGAAGGTACAAGAATGGCGCGGAACAAGATCGCCCTCGTAGGGGCGGGACAGATCGGGGGAACGCTTGCTCATCTCGTCGGGCTCAAGGAGCTTGGCGACGTGGTGCTCTTCGACATTGCCGAGGGCATTCCGCAGGGCAAGGCGCTCGACCTCGCCGAATCGGCCCCGGTCGAAGGCTTCAACGCGAAGCTTTCGGGAACGCAGAGCTACGAGGCAATCGCGGGCGCCGATGTCGTCATCGTGACCGCCGGCGTGCCGCGCAAGCCCGGCATGAGCCGCGACGACCTTCTCGGCATCAACCTGAAGGTCATGGAATCGGTGGGCAAGGGCATCGCCGAATACGCGCCGAACGCCTTCGTCATCTGCATCACCAACCCGCTCGACGCGATGGTCTGGGCGCTGCAGAAGTTCTCCGGCCTTCCAGCCAACAAGGTCGTGGGCATGGCCGGCGTGCTCGACAGCTCGCGCTTCCGCTATTTCCTGTCCGAGGAATTCGGCGTCTCGGTCGAGGACGTGACCGCCTTCGTGCTCGGCGGCCACGGCGACACGATGGTGCCGCTCGCCCGCTACTCGACCGTTGGCGGCATCCCGCTGCCGGATCTGGTCAAGATGGGCTGGACCACGCAGGAAAAGCTCGACCAGATCATCCAGCGCACCCGCGACGGCGGCGCGGAGATCGTCGGCCTGCTGAAGACCGGCTCGGCCTTCTATGCCCCGGCGACCTCGGCGATTTCGATGGCCGAGAGCTACCTCAAGGACAAGAAGCGCGTGCTGCCCTGCGCCGCGCACCTCAACGGCGAATACGGCCTTTCCGACATGTATGTGGGCGTGCCGATCGTGATCGGCGCCGGCGGTGTCGAGAAGGTCATCGAGATCGACCTTCAAGGCGAGGAAAAGGCCGGCTTCGAGAAGTCGGTCGGCGCTGTGAAGGGCCTCATGGACGCCTGCAAGGGCATCAAGCCCGAGCTTGCCTGAGACGAAGGACAAGGCCGAAGACGCGGCGATCCGGACAGGACCGCCCGGACTTCGGCCTTTGTCCGCATCAAAGGTGATTTGCCCCGCGGCGCGCTGACCGTCGTCGCCCGTGCAGTGTAAGACCTTGGCTGCCGCTTTGCGGCCGGGCAACAGGATGGCCGGGGAGAGAGGTTCGTGCCGGGGACAGGCATCATCGCCGTCCACGGCACTCGCGACATCGGCCCTTTGGTGCCCGCAGACGTCTGAAGACCCATTTCGGGGGGATAAGAGCAAATGAACATTCATGAGTATCAGGCCAAGGCACTGCTGAAGGAATACGGCGTGCCGGTGGCCGACGGGGTCCCGATCCTTGCCGTGGACCAGGCGGAAGCGGCGGTCGAGGCACTGCCGGGCCCGGTCTATGTGGTGAAGAGCCAGATCCATGCCGGCGGGCGCGGCAAGGGCAAGTTCAAGGAACTCGGCCCGGATGCGAAGGGCGGCGTGCGCGTCACCTTCTCTCCCGAGGACGCCGTCGCCAACATCAAGGAGATGTTCGGCAAGACGCTGGTGACAAACCAGACCGGCCCCGACGGCAAGCAGGTCAACCGCCTTTATCTGGAGGACGGTGCCAACATCGACCGCGAGCTCTACTGTTCGCTGCTCGTCGACCGCTCCTGCGGCCAGGTTGCCTTCGTGGTTTCCACCGAGGGCGGCATGGACATCGAGGAGGTCGCCCATTCGACCCCCGACAAGATCCACACCATCGACATCGACCCGGCGATGGGCGTCACCGAGGCCAACGTCGAGAAGATCTGCATGGAGCTGGAGCTCGAGGGCAACGCCCACGACGACGCCAAGCTCCTGTTCCCGACGCTCTACCGGGCGTTCATGGAGAAGGACATGAGCCTTCTCGAGATCAACCCGCTGATCGTCATGAAGGACGGCTACCTGCGCGTGCTCGACGCCAAGGTCTCCTTCGACGGCAACGCGCTCTTCCGTCATCCGGAAATCGTGGAGCTGCGCGACAAGTCCGAGGAAGACGACAAGGAAATCGAGGCCTCCAAGTATGACCTCGCCTATGTCGCCCTTCACGGCAACATCGGCTGCATGGTGAACGGCGCCGGCCTTGCCATGGCCACCATGGACATCATCAAGCTCTATGGCGCCGAGCCCGCCAACTTCCTCGACGTCGGCGGCGGCGCAAGCAAGGAGAAGGTCACGGCGGCCTTCAAGATCATCACCGCGGACCCGGCGGTCCAGGGCATTCTCGTCAACATCTTCGGCGGCATCATGCGTTGCGACGTCATCGCCGAAGGCGTGGTCGCGGCCGTCAGGGATGTCGGTCTGCAGGTTCCGCTCGTCGTGCGCCTGGAAGGCACCAACGTCGAACTCGGCAAGAAGATCATCAACGAAAGCGGCCTCAACGTCATTGCGGCCGACGACCTCGATGATGCCGCCCAGAAGATCGTTGCCGCGGTGAAAGGCTGACACGCATGTCGATTCTCGTTGACAAGAATACCAAGGTCATCGTCCAGGGCCTCACCGGCAAGACGGGCACCTTCCACACCGAGCAGGCGCTCGCCTACTACGGCACCCAGATGGTCGCCGGCGTCCACCCGAAGAAGGGCGGCGAGACCTGGGTCTCGTCCAAGGACGACAGCGCCAAGCTGCCGATCTACACCTCCGTCGCCGAGGCGAGGGACGCAACGGGCGCCGACGCGTCCGTCGTCTACGTGCCGCCGGCGGGTGCGGCTGCCGCCATCATCGAGGCCATCGAGGCCGAGATTCCCTTCATCGTCTGCATCACCGAGGGCATTCCGGTGGTCGACATGGTGAAGGTCAAGGCACGCCTCGAGGGCTCCAAGTCGCGGCTGCTCGGCCCGAACTGCCCCGGCGTCCTGACGCCGGAAGAGTGCAAGATCGGCATCATGCCGGGCTCCATCTTCAAGAAGGGCTCCGTCGGCATCGTGTCGCGCTCGGGCACGCTGACCTATGAGGCGGTGTTCCAGACCACGAACGAGGGCCTCGGCCAGACGACGGCCGTCGGCATCGGCGGCGATCCGGTCAAGGGCACCGAGTTCATCGACGTGCTGGAGATGTTCCTTGCCGACCCCGCAACCGAGTCGATCATCATGATCGGCGAGATCGGTGGCTCGGCCGAGGAGGACGCAGCCCAGTTCCTGAAGGACGAGGCCAAGAAGGGCCGCAAGAAGCCGATGGCCGGCTTCATCGCGGGCCGTACCGCCCCTCCCGGACGCACGATGGGCCACGCCGGCGCCGTCGTTTCCGGCGGCAAGGGCGGCGCGGAGAGCAAGATCGAGGCGATGGAAAGCGCCGGGATCAAGGTCTCGCCCTCGCCGGCCAAGCTCGGCAAGACGCTCGTCGAGGTGCTCAAGGGCTGATGACGCCTTGCCGGCATGGTCCTTGCTGACCATCTGGTAGGAACGAAAGACGATTGTTCATCATGGCCGATGGCGGGAGTGCCCGCCATCGGCATCCATCATAGACGCCGCACAACACAACAAAAGCGGCGCATCCAGACGAGAGGCGGGCAACCCCCGGAACCGTCATATGGCACGCCAGGATCTGAACGAAGCCTTCGCGCAAACTTCCTTCCTTTATGGCGGCAACGCCGTCTGGATCGAGGAAATGCACGCCCGCTACCAGGCCGACCCGACTTCGGTCGACCCCGACTGGCAGCGGTTCTTCGCCGCGCTCGACGAAAATCGCGACGATGTGATCGCCAACGCCAAGGGCGCCTCGTGGGAGCGCGCCAACTGGCCGATCACGCCGAACGGCGAGATGGTCGCCGCGCTCGACGGCAACTGGGGCGAGACGGCGAAGGTCGTCGAGAAGAAGCTCAAGGACAAGGCGGCCGCGACCGGCAGCGCGGTCAGCGAGGCCGACCTCGTCCAGGCGACGCGCGATTCCACCCGCGCCCTGATGCTGATCCGCGCCTATCGCATGCGCGGCCATCTGCACGCCAACCTCGATCCCCTGGACCTTGCCAAGAAGCCGGACGACGCTGAACTTTCGCCCGCGTCCTATGGCTTTTCCGGTGCCGACCTCGACCGCCAGATCTTCATCGACGGCGTCCTCGGCATGGAATACGCGACGATCAGCGAGATCGTCGAGATCCTGCGCCGCACCTATTGCTCGACCGTGGGCGTCGAGTTCATGCACATCTCCGATCCGGACGAGAAGTCCTGGATCCAGGAGCGCATCGAGGGGCCCGACAAGCAGATCAGCTTCACGCCGGAAGGCAAGCGCGCCATCCTCAACAAGCTGATCGAGTCCGAAGGCTTCGAGAAGTTCCTCGACGTCAAGTTCACCGGCACCAAGCGCTTCGGCCTCGACGGCGGCGAGTCGCTGATCCCGGCGCTGGAACAGATCATCAAGCGCGGCGGCAACCTCGGCGTCCAGGAAATCGTGCTCGGCATGGCCCACCGCGGCCGCCTCAACGTCCTGACCCAGGTGATGGGCAAGACCCACCGCGCGCTCTTCCACGAGTTCAAGGGCGGCTCCTACGCCCCCGACGACGTGGAAGGCTCCGGCGACGTGAAGTACCACCTCGGCGCCTCGTCGGACCGCGAGTTCGACGGCAACAAGGTGCACCTGTCCCTGACGCCCAATCCCTCGCACCTGGAGATCGTCAATCCGGTGGTGCTCGGCAAGGTCCGCGCCAAGCAGGACCAGATCGCCACCGTGCACGAAGGCGACATCATCCCCCTGCACGAGCGCGTCAAGGTGCTGCCGCTGCTGCTGCACGGCGATGCGGCCTTCGCCGGCCAGGGCGTCGTCGCCGAGTGCTTCGGCCTCAGCCAGTTGCGCGGCCACCGCGTCGGCGGCTCGATCCACTTCATCATCAACAACCAGATCGGCTTCACCACCAACCCGCATTTCTCGCGCTCCTCGCCCTACCCTTCCGATGTGGCGAAGATGGTGGAAGCGCCGATCTTCCATGTGAACGGCGACGACCCGGAAGCGGTCGTCTTTGCCGCCAAGATCGCCATCGAGTACCGGCAGAAGTTCCACAAGCCGGTGGTCGTCGACATGATCTGCTACCGCCGCTTCGGCCACAACGAGGGCGACGAGCCGGCGTTCACCCAGCCGATCATGTACAAGAAGATCCGCCAGCAACCGACGACGCTGCAGCTCTACAGCGAGAAGCTCATCGCCGAGGGCACGATCACGGCCGAGGCCGTCGAGGCGCGCAAGGCCGAGTTCCGCGCCATGCTCGACAGCGAGTTCGAAACCGGCCAGTCATACAAGCCCAACAAGGCGGACTGGCTGGACGGCGTGTGGTCGGGCCTTCGGGTCGCCGACAGCTTCGACGAGCGCCGGCCGGGCCTGACCGGCATCGACATGGACAAGCTGCGCGAGATTGGCCGCAAGCTCGCCAAGGTGCCGGAGGGCTTCAACGTCCACCGCACGGTGCAACGGTTCATGGATGCCCGCTCCAAGGCGATCGAGAGCGGCGAGGGCATCGACTGGGCGACCGCCGAGTCGCTCGCCTTCGGCTCGCTCGTGGTCGAGGGCCACAAAGTGCGCCTCTCCGGCCAGGACTGCGAGCGCGGCACCTTCTCGCAGCGCCATTCCGTGCTCTACGACCAGGAGACCGAGGCCCGCTTCATCCCGCTCGCCAATCTCTCCAAGCAGCAGGCCCGCTACGAGGTCATCAACTCGATGCTCTCCGAGGAGGCGGTGCTTGGCTTCGAATACGGCTACTCGCTGGCCCGCCCGAACGCGCTGACGCTCTGGGAAGCCCAGTTCGGCGACTTCGCCAATGGCGCGCAGGTGGTCTTCGACCAGTTCATCTCGGCGGGCGAGCGCAAGTGGCTGCGCATGTCCGGTCTCGTCTGCCTGCTGCCGCACGGCTACGAAGGACAGGGACCGGAGCATTCGTCGGCGCGCCTTGAGCGCTTCCTGCAGATGTGCGCCGAGGACAACATGCAGGTCGCCAACTGCACGACGCCTTCGAACTACTTCCACATCCTGCGCCGCCAGGTGACCCGCGACTTCCGCAAGCCGCTGATCCTGATGACGCCGAAGTCGCTGCTGCGCCACAAGCGGGCGGTCTCCAGGCTGGAGGAGATGGGGGCGGAAACCTCGTTCCACCGCCTCCTGTGGGACGATGCCCAGTCCGATCCGAACGCCGAGATCAAGCTCGTCGCCGACGATCAGGTCCGGCGGGTGGTGCTGTGCAGCGGCAAGGTCTACTACGACCTCTACGAGGACCGGCTGAAGCGCGGCGTCAACGACGTCTATCTCCTGCGCCTGGAGCAGCTCTACCCGTTCCCGGCCAAGGCGCTGGTGAGCGAACTGTCACGCTTCCCCAACGCGGAGATCGTCTGGTGCCAGGAAGAGCCCAAGAACATGGGTTCCTGGGCCTTCGTCGATCCCTACATGGACTGGGTGCTGAGGCAGACGGGGTCCAAGTCGCAGCGCCTGCGCTATATCGGACGTCCGCCGTCCGCCGCCACGGCCACGGGCCTGATGTCGAAGCATATGCAACAGTTGCAGGCTTTCCTCGACGACGCCTTCGCCGAGTAACCCGCGTTCGATCGTTCGAGGCGGCCGGCCCCCGACCGGCCACACAGGCCAGGCCCGCCGCCTCGATCCTTCCTTTCCCGATTTGACGAGACGAGAACAATGGCCACCGAAATTCGCGTTCCAACCCTCGGTGAATCCGTCACCGAGGCGACCATCGGCCGCTGGTACAAGAAGGCCGGCGACAGCGTCTCGGTCGACGAGCCGCTCGTGGAGCTTGAGACCGACAAGGTCACCATCGAAGTGCCGGCGCCGGCAAGCGGCGTTCTTTCGGAAATCCTCGTCGCCGACGGCGAGACGGTCGAAGTCGGCGCGCTGCTCGGCTCGATGAGCGAAGGCGCCGGCGCGGCTCCCGCCCCGAAGGCCGAGGCTCCGGCAGCCGCCGCGCCCGCCCCTGCGCCCGAGGCTCCCAAGCCCGCGCCCAACGGCGGCGCCACCTCGATGCCGCCGGCCCCCTCGGCTGCCAAGCTGATGGCCGAAAGCGGCGCGTCGGTCGACGCCGGTTCCGGCAAGCGCGGCCAGGTGCTGAAGGAAGACGTGCTCGCAGCGATCAAGTCCGGCGCACCGGCGCCTGCCGCCGCCCCCGCACCGGTTGCAGCCCGCGCGCCCGTCGCGATGGACGATGCCTCCCGCGAGGAGCGGGTGCGCATGACCAAGCTGCGCCAGACCATCGCCAAGCGCCTCAAGGACGCCCAGAACACGGCGGCGATGCTGACGACCTTCAACGAGGTCGACATGACCAACGTGATGGCGCTGCGCTCGACCTACAAGGACATCTTCGAGAAGAAGCACGGCCAGAAGCTCGGCTTCATGGGCTTCTTCGTGAAGGCCGTGATCCAGGCGCTGAAGGACGTTCCGGCGGTCAACGCCGAGATCGACGGCACCGACCTCGTGTTCAAGAACTACTACCACATCGGCGTTGCCGTCGGCACCGAGAAGGGCCTCGTGGTGCCGGTGGTGCGGGACGCCGACATGATGTCGATCGCCGAGGTGGAAAAGACCATCGGCGGCTACGGCAAGCGCGCCCGCGACGGCCAGCTGAAGATCGAGGAGATGCAGGGCGGCACCTTCACCATCTCCAACGGCGGCGTCTACGGCTCGCTGATGTCGACCCCTATCCTCAACGCGCCGCAGTCCGGCATCCTCGGCATGCACAAGATCCAGGAGCGGCCGATGGTCGTCGGCGGCAAGATCGAAATCCGCCCGATGATGTATCTGGCGCTCTCCTACGATCACCGGGTCGTCGACGGCAAGGAAGCCGTGACCTTCCTCGTGCGCGTCAAGGAGGCGATCGAGGATCCGCAGCGCCTCGTGCTCGATCTTTGAGCTGACGAACGGTTAGGGACGAAGCGATGGCCGAAGGCGTTCTCCTGATCACCGGCGCGAGCCGCGGCATCGGCGCCGCGACCGCGATCCTCGCGGGACGGGCCGGCTATCATGTCGTCGTCAACTACGTCGGCAACCAGGCGGCGGCCGAAACCGTCGCCGGTACCATCGCCTCGGCCGGCGGCCGTGCCTCGGTCGTCCAGGGCGATGTCGGATCGGAGGCGGATATCCTCAGGATGTTCGCCCATGCCGACGCTCAGGGACGCCTCGCCGGCCTCGTCAACAATGCCGGCGTCGTCGACCTGTCGGCGCGGGTCGACGAGATGAGCCTCGAGCGCCTCGAGCGCATGATGCGGATCAACATCATCGGATCGATCGTCTGCGCCCGCGAGGCCGTGAAGCGGCTTTCCACCATGCATGGCGGCGAGGGCGGCGGCATCGTCAACCTTTCCTCGGCGGCCGCCAAGCTCGGCGCGCCGGCGAACTATGTCGACTATGCCAGCGCCAAGGGCGCGATCGACACCTTCACCGTCGGCCTTGCCAAGGAAGTCGCCGCCGAGGGTATCCGCGTCAACGCCATCCGCCCCGGCATCATCGCCACCGACATCCACGCGAGCGGCGGCCAGCCGGACCGCGTCGCAGAAATGGAAGCCTCGCTTCCCATGAAGCGCGCCGGAACGGCCGAGGAATGCGCCAAGGCCATTCTCTGGCTGCTTTCCGACGAGGCCTCCTACACCACCGGCGCCATCCTCGATGTCTCCGGCGCCCGGGCAATCCTGCCCTGATCCTTTCCTCTCCCGCCAACGAACTCCAATGAAGAGGCACCAATGTCCAGCTACGACCTGATCGTCATCGGCACCGGCCCCGGCGGCTATGTCTGCGCCATCCGCGCCGCCCAGCTGGGCATGAAGGTCGCGGTCGTCGAGAAGCGCGCCACATATGGGGGCACATGCCTCAACATCGGCTGTATCCCGTCGAAGGCCCTGCTGCACGCCTCGGAAATGTTCGAGGAAGCGGGCCATGTCTTCGACCGGCTCGGCATCAAGGTCGGCACGCCGGAACTCGACCTGCCGGCGATGATGACGCACAAGGACACCACGGTGGACGCCAACGTGTCGGGTGTCGCCTTCCTCTTCAAGAAGAACAAGATCGAGGCCCATCACGGCACGGGCCGGATCGTTGCGGCCGGCAAGGTGGAAGTGACCGCCGAGGATGGCGCCAAGACGACGCTCGAAGCCAAGTCCATCGTGATCGCCACCGGCTCGGACGTCGCGACGCTGCCGGGCATCAGCATCGACGAGACAACCGTCGTCTCCTCGACCGGCGCGATCAAGCTGGAGACGGTGCCGGGCCATCTCGTCGTGATCGGCGCGGGCGTCATCGGCCTTGAACTCGGCTCGGTCTGGGGCCGCCTCGGCGCCAAGGTGACGGTCGTCGAATATCTCGACCGCATCCTGCCCGGCATGGACGGCGACGTCGCCAAGCAGTTCCAGCGCATGCTGGCCAAGCAGGGCTTCGACTTCAAGCTCGGCGCCAAGGTGACGGGTGTGACGCCGACCGCCAACGGCGCCAGCCTCACCTTCGAGCCGGCCGCGGGCGGCGCTGCCGAGACCATCGAGGCGGACGTCGTGCTTGTCGCCGTCGGCCGCAAGCCCTTCACCGACGGTCTTGGCCTTGCCGAAGTGGGCGTGACGCTCGACGAGCGCGGCCGTGTCGCCACCGACGCGCACTACCAGACGTCGGTGCCGGGCATCTATGCCATCGGCGACGTGATCGTCGGCCCGATGCTCGCCCACAAGGCCGAGGACGAGGGCGTGGCGATGGCGGAAATCCTCGCCGGTCAGGCGGGCCATGTGAACTACGACGTCATTCCGGGCGTCGTCTACACGATGCCCGAGGTCGCCTCCGTCGGCAAAACCGAGGAAGAGCTGAAGGCCGCCGGCATCGCCTACAACATCGGCAAGTTCCCGTTCACGGCCAACGGCCGCGCCCGCGCATCGCTCAAGACCGACGGTTTCGTCAAGGTGCTGGCCGATGCGGCAACGGACCGGGTGCTCGGCGTCCATATCCTCGGCGCGGGCGCCGGCGAAATGATCCACGAGGCCGCCGTGCTGATGGAATTCGGCGGGTCTTCGGAGGATCTGGCGCGCACCTGTCACGCCCACCCGACGATGTCGGAGGCGGTGAAGGAAGCAGCGCTCGCCGTCGAGAAGCGCGCCATCCACATCTGAGCGGCACCGTTCCGGACCAGCAGGCGCCGTCCGCCGGACCACCGGCGGGCGGCGCTGTCGTTTTCAGCCTCCGGCAACTGGCGGGAGGCTCTCTTCGAGGCTCTTCTGGCCGCCGCTTTCAGACGGCGCCGGCATTCCCGCCGTGTGCAGTCCGGGGGCCCTCTTGCGGCGTGGAAGATCGAGGAATGCGTCGACGCGATTGCCCCGCCCCCGGTAGGTCATCCTGTCGAAGCAGAAGCGCGAGGCGATGGCGATGCCTCGTCCGTTCGGCCGGTCGAGCGAAAACTCGGCGTCGAGGAAGGACTTGTAGTCGAAGCCCTCGCCTTCGTCCTCGACCGTCAGCCGGATGCGCGAACGGCCGTGCCGGAATTCGACCCTGGCAACCCTGTGGGCAAAGCGGGGATCGGCCAGCCGCTTCCCGATCTCTTCGTCAAAGCGGTTTTCGAGCAGCAGTTTCGTCTTCGTCTCGAAATCGATGCCGAGATTGCCGTGCTCGATGGCGTTGGACAGAAGCTCCCAAACCCCCGATACGACCTTGTCGGGGTCCGGACAGTTGGCCGCCAGCAGGGTCGACAGATGCTCGGCCTCCGCGAGCGTGCGGATCTCGAAGACACCCATCACGAGGCGGCCCGTTGCCGGCTTGTTGCTGGCCAGATAGTCGCGGATCGACTGCTCGGCGTCGGCGCGCTTGTCGTTGCGTTGACCGGTCATTGCGGCGCCCCCAGATGACGGATGAGGATCATGGTCAGATCGTCGGTGAGACCCGCCGGTGCCGCAGCATCGAGCCTCTCGACCAGTTCGGATCGGATGGCCTCCAGCGGGCGAGACCGGTTCGCCGCCATGAAGTCCGCGACCTTTTCGGGCGGCAATGCCGGGGCATCCGCTTCGGGCGTTTCGATCAGCGCGTCGGAATAGGCGAAGAGGGTCGCGCCGCTGCCGAAGGGAAACGTCGATGTTTCGTAGGAGGCGCTCGGGAGAATGCCGAGCGGCAGGCCGTCGAGCGGCAGAAGACGGAAATCATCCCCTTCCGAATGGATCGGATAGGGCGCGGCGGCGGATGCAACGGCGAGCGAGCCGGCGGAGAAATCGATCACCGTGCAGAGCATCGTGGCGAACTGGCCGACGGGCAGCACCTTGCACAGGAAGGCGTTCACCTCGCCGAGCCACTCGCCGGGATCGTAGGCACTGGCGTTGCCGGCCTTCAGATAGGTGTGGAGGCGGAAGGTGTTGAGGGCCGAATAGATGCCGTGGCCCGTGAAATCGGCCGTCCAGATGCGCAGGGCCGTCGGCGACAGCTGGTCGATCCCCCAAAGGTCGCCGCTGACGAGGGACGAGGGCTCGCACATGCTCGCGACCTCGATCGGGTATTTCCGGCAAAGCTCGGCGATATCCTCCGCCGCCGGCATGAGCTGGCACTGCATGTCGCGGGCCGCGCGCAGTTCCTCGTTGAGGCGGTTCTGATAGTCGGACAGGTGGTCGATCAGACGCCGGCGCTCCAGATGCACGCGGACGCGGCTCAGGAGTTCGCGGCCGTTGATGGGCTTGACGATGAGATCGGTCGCGCCGGCGTCGAAAATGTCGCCGCGCAATTCCGGTGCGTCCAGCACCGTCTGAACGATGACCGGGATGGCCTTGAAGCGCGGCTCGGCCCGCAGCCAGCGGCAGAAGTCGAAGCCGTCGAGCTTCGGCATCAGCATGTCGGTGATGATCAGGTGCGGATGCCAGTCGAAGACGGTCTTCAGGCCCTGCTCGCCGTCGTCCGCAGTGCGGATGTTGGTGTAGCCCGCCCGGACGAGGTTGATCTCGACCACGGACCGGCTCACGCGGTTGTCATCGACGATGAGGATGCGCGCATCCACCAGGCCGTCGAGCGCCTGTTCCGGATCGGCGATGCCAAGCGGGGTCGCCAGGCGGTCATCGTCGTCGAATTCTGATACGATCAGCACGTCTCAATCCCGGATGGTCATGAGCTTGTCGAAACGGGCGAGTGCGAGAAGCTGCTTCACCTGCCCCTCCGGCTTGCGCACGACCATCTCCCAGCCCTGCGACTTGGCGGCTTCGGCCGCGATCACGAGCATGCCGAGACCCGCCGAATCGATCGACGTCAGCTCCGAAACGTCGAAGACGCAGCAGGGCGCGCCGCATGCCCGCACATCCTGCAGCAGCAGACGGAAGGCAACGTTGTCGGAAAACATCATCTTCCCGCTCAGTTTGGCAACGAATCCGTCGCTGCCCTTGGTGGTCTGCAAGTCCATGGAAATGCCGTCCCTTCCTGTCAAAAAAGCTCGATGTCGTCGTCGTCGCCAGCGCTCGCCGGCTGTGCCGGCTCGCTGACTGCAAGCCCGAGCGCCGACGCGTAGCCCTGACGCGTTTCGCCCAGCTTGAAGCGAGTGGCGATGCGTTCGGCCATCGCCTCGATCCCGGCGCGGTCCGGCGCAGCCATCCTGGCCGCCTCGGCGGAGGCGGTCTCGGCCGTCACCTTCGTCAGTTCATCGAGACCATCGGTCACGTTCTCCAGCCTCTGCTTCACGCGGTCCTGGAACTGAAGGCCGATCACGGAGGCGGCGATGTCGTTGGAGATGAGTTCGCTGTTGCGGACCGAGGTCGTCAGGGCCTCGCCGATCATCTCGCTTTGCGACACGAGGCCTTCCATCATCGACTGCAGGCGCGAGTTTGCGGCCAGATTGGTCTCCGACACGTCCACCGTGGCGATCTCCTGGACCTTCTGGTACCCGGTCCTGAGGCCCTCGCTGACCTGCTCGATCTGCTCCTTCAGCCCGGCCGAGAGATCGTTGACGGAATTGGCGAGGATGCGCACCTCGTTGGCGACGACGGCAAAGCCCTGGCCCTTGTCGCCGGCGCGGGCCGCCTCGATCTTGGCGTTGAGCGCCAGGAGATGCGTCTGCCGGTTGATCCGCTCGATCTCGGAGATGCTGCCCTGCATCTGCTTCAGGACGACGAGGACGTCGTCGAGCGTGTAGGCCAGCGAGACACCCCGCGAGGAGAGGTAGACCACGCGCTCGAAGAAATCCTGCATGATCTCGGACAGGTTCGAGACGAGGCCGCTGATCGGCAGCCTCTCGCCCTCGAATTCGACCGCCCCGATCTCACCGGCCAGTCCTCGGACGACTTCGGTCTGTTCGCTGGACGCGACGGCAAGGCGCTGGAACCGCTCGGTCAACTCCTGGACATGGCCCTCGACATAATCGGAAACCGACATGGTCTCGGTCATGAAGTAGCGCAGGGAATCGCGCTGGACCTCGTTGAGCTGGAGCAGGCGGGAGAGCAGATCGACGGCCGCCTCGCGGCTGCCGGCCTCCGCTGCCGCCGCTGGCCCGGGCACCCCGGAGATGCCGAATGCCCGATCCGGCGCGTCAGCGACCTCAACGACTTCCGCCGCGTCGGCGACGTCAAGCTTGCGCTGGCTGAAGAGCATTCTTCGTCCTTTCGTCATTCGAAACCACGGGGGCGGGGCATCGCCTGCCTGTGCGGGTCCTGCCCCGGCTTGGCCGGGCGGTCCCTTCGATCCGGTTGCCTGCTGCCGTCTCAAATGCGGATCGCATCGCCGCGCCTTTCCGAAGAGAGTGTCAGGATCGCCCCGGCGACATCGCCGAGCGATCGTTGCTGTTCGACGCCGCCAAGCTCGAAGGCCGCCTTGGGCATGCCGTAGACCACCGAACTTTCCTCGTCCTGCCCAACGGTCCGCCCTCCCGCCTGGCGGATGGCGGCAAGGCCCTCGGCCCCGTCCCGTCCCATGCCGGTGAGAATGACCGCCACCGCATTGCCGCCGACATTCTCGGCCACCGACCGGAAGAGAGCATCGACCGACGGGCAATGGCCGCTGACAAGATCGGTGCCGCCGACCCGGCAGACATAGTTGGCGCCCGAGCGCACGACGCGCAGATGCCGGTCACCGGGCGCGACATAGGCATGGCCCGGCATCATGCGGGTGCCGTCCTCGGCTTCCGCGACCGTGATGGCGCAGAGGCTGTCGAGGCGGCGGGCGAAGGCCTTGGTGAAGGCCGGCGGCATGTGCTGGGTGATGGCGATGGCCGGCGAACGGGCCGGCAGGCGCGTCAGCACCTCGGTGATCGCCTCGACTCCCCCCGTGGAGGCGCCGATCGCCACTACCGTTTCCGTGGACCTGAATCCCGGCGGCGCCTGAAGCGGCTCCGCCGCGTCGATCCGCTCCCGGCGCCGCAAGCGGGCGCCGGCCGCCGCCCTGACCTTGGCGACGATCTCGTCGCGCATGGCGGGGAAGGCCGTCGCAAGATCCTCGATGGGTTTGGCGACCACGTCGACCGCGCCCAGCTCCATGGCCTTCAGGCTGGCCTCGGCGCCCTTCTGCGACAGGGAGGAGACCATCACCACCGGTGTCGGGCGCAAGGTCATGATCCGGTTCAGGAAGTCGAGGCCGTCCATGCGCGGCATCTCGATGTCCAGCGTGACCACGTCCGGATTGAGCTGCTTGATCTTCTCGCGCGCGACAAGCGGGTCGGGCGCAGTGCCGACGACCTCGATGCCGGGATCGTCGGCAAGCATCGCGGACAGCATCTGCCGGATGAGGGCCGAGTCGTCGACAATCAGAACCTTGATGGCGCGTTGCGGCATGGGCCCCCTCAGTCGAACAGCTCGACGTCGCCACCGACGGACGTCTCGTTGATGGCGATGCGGTATTTGAGTTCGTCGGCCAGCAGGGTGCCGGCGTTGGTCGGCTTCATGAGAAGGCGCTTGACCGAACCGTCCTTCGTGAAGAAGTGGATGCGCCGCCCGACCGGACCGCCGAGGTCGGAGGCCGTGACCCTCAGGCCTTCCGCCGCGAGATACTTCAGGACGAAGTCGATGTTCTTGTCGCCGACGCGGCTGGCGCCGTTGGCGAGGTTCGATCCGCCGAAGAGCTTGATTTCCAGCTCACGCCGCGCACAGCCCGACTTCAGCACCTCGTTGATCAGGGCCTCCATGGCGTAGTTGCCGTAGCGCATGGCGGCCGTCGCGCCGTTCCACTCGCCGGTCTCGCTTTCGGGGAGCATGAAGTGGTTCATGCCGCAAAAGCCGGTCCAGGGATTGCGCACGCAGGCGGCGACGCAGGAACCGAGGATGGTGACGATCATCTCGTCCCCGGCCCCGGTCGTATAGGCCTCTCCCGGCAGGATGCGCACGCAATAGGTATTGTGGCGTGCATCCCAGGCGGCGCGTCCCCGCCGCTGCGGCCGGGCCTGCGCGGGCTTCAGAACGGAGGCCATCCGACCCATCAGCCGACCCTCCGATAGATCGTCCGGCCGGCGGGGACAAAGATGTCACGCTGGTCGAGAAGGGTTTCGGAATGTCCGATATAGAGAAACCCGTCCGGCTTCAGCATCTGCCAGAAGCGTTCGACGAGGCGCTCCTTGGTCGGATTGTCGAAATAGATCATTACGTTGCGACAGAAGATGGCGTCGAACGGCCCCTTCATCGGCCAGGGGCCGAGCAGGTTGAGCTGCTTGAAGGCGATGAGGTCGGCAAGCGAGGGCACGATCCGCATCGAAGCGCCGTCGCGGCGCATCCATTTCTCGCGGCGGGCGGGTTCGAGATTGCCGACAGACCCTTCGGCATAGAGGCCGGCGCGGCCGTGGGCGACCATCCGGGTATCGAGGTCCGTCGCCAGCAGTCTGGCGTCGAGCGACCGGAGGTTCGGCAGGGTCTCGGCCATCGTCATCGCGATCGAATAGGGCTCCTCGCCCGAGGAACAGCCCGCCGACCAGACGCGCAGGCGGGTGCCCGCGCGGGCATCGGCGAACGGCGCCAAAGCCGTCTCGCCGAGATGATCGAAATGGTGCGGCTCGCGGAAGAAGCGGGTGAGGTTCGTGGTGATCGCGTTGATCAGCATGCCGAGCTCGGCCGCCGCCTCGCTGCCGCGCAGGCGCGCGCAATAGTCCTCAAAGGTGAGGAGCCGCAGTTCACGCAGGCGCCGGGCGAGGCGCGAATAGACCATGTTCATCTTGTGGTCCGACAGGACGATGCCCGTGTTCTCGTGCACGAGGGCCGCGAGGAAGCGGAAATCCTCGATCGTGAACGGAAACTCACGCATTTCCTCGTGCGAGGGATAGCTGGTCGTGGCGACGGTCATGGGCCTTTATCCAAGGGAGACATGCAATGAACCGGGAGAGACTTCCCTCCCGGATCCGTTCTGGACGTCGACTGGCGAAGTGGCGAAGCCCGGGAGCACTCCCCCGGACAACGCCTCTGCAGCCTAGAACTCCTTCCAGTCGGCGTCGTCGGCAAAGGCCGTCGCCAGATCGGCCTGGAGCTTCACGGCCCCGTTGCCGCGCGCGGCGACCTTGCGCGGGCGCGGCTTTTCCGCGGCACGCACGGGAGCCGGGGCGCTCTGGCGAGGCGCCGGCGCCCGCGCGACGGACGCCTCCATGCCATTGATGCGGAACTGGCTCATGCGCTCGCTCATCGTCTCGGCCTGATCCTGCAGCATGCGGCAGGCAGCGGCGTTTTCTTCCACCAGAGCCGAATTCTGCTGGGTCATCTCGTCCATCTGGCTGACGGCCTTGTTGATCTCCTCGACACCCGTCGCCTGCTCGCGGCTGGCGGCGGCGATTTCGGAGACGATGTCCGCCACCTTCTTGACCGAGCCGACGATCTCGGAAAGCGACTCGCCGGCGTTGTTGACCAGCTTGACGCCGTCCTTGACCTGGGACCCGCTCTCCACGATCAGGCCCTTGATGTCCTTGGCCGCCTCGGACGAGCGCTGGGCGAGCGAACGGACCTCGGAGGCCACGACCGCGAAGCCCTTGCCGGCGTCGCCGGCGCGCGCCGCCTCCACCGCCGCATTGAGCGCCAGAAGGTTGGTCTGGAAGGCGATCTCGTCGATGACGCCGATGATGTCGGAGATCTTCTGCGACGAGCCCTCGATCCGGCTCATCGCATCGACCGCCTTGCCGACGACGTCGCCGCCCTCGGCTGCCAGCGAGCGGGCATTGATGACAAGCTGGTTGGCCTGCTGGGCGTTGTCGGCATTCTGGCGGATGGTCGCCGCCATCTCCTCCATGGAGGCCGAGGTCTCCTCGAGATTGGAGGCCTGCTGCTCGGTGCGCTGGGAGAGGTCATTGGTGCCCGAGGTGATCTCGGCGGCGCCGTCGCTGACGGCACGCGAGGCGTCGATCATGCCCGCGACCATCTCCGACATCGTGTCGAGGAGGCCGTTGATGCCCTCGCAGAGCGGAACGATCTCGCCCGTCATCCCCTCAAGGTCGATGCGCTCGCAAAGATCGTTGTCCTTGGCGGCGGCAACAACCTTCTGGCTGTCGCGCACGGCGCGCTGGAGCATTTCGGCCTGCTCGACTTCCGCCGTGACGTCGGTGGCGAATTTCACCACCTTGTAGGGCTTGCCGTCGGCATCGAGGATCGGGTTGTAGCTCGCCTGGATCCAGACGACCTTGCCGCCCTTGCCGATCCGCATGTAGCGACCTGCATCATATTCACCCCGGCCGAGCTTCTCCCAGAACATCTTGTAGTCGACCGACGACCGGTGCCCGACGTCGACGAACATCGAGTGATGCTGGCCCTTGATCTCGGCCAACCCATAGCCGACCGTTGTCAGGAAATTGTCGTTGGCGTCGAGGATGGTGCCCGAAAGATCGAACTCGATGACCGCCTGCGCCTTGCGGATGGCCGCGATCTGGCCCTCGTAATTGGCGCTCGACTGCTTCTGCCCGGTGATGTCGGTCGCGTATTTGACGACCTTGTAGGGCTTGCCGTCGAGACCGACGATCGGGTTGTAGCTCGCCTGGAGCCAGAGCTCCCTGCCCCCCTTGCCGAGGCGCTTGTACTGGCCGGCATCGTATTCGCCGCGGCCGAGCTTTTCCCAGAACACCCTGTAGTCGGCGCTCTGGCGATAGGCCGGATCGACGAACATGGAATGGTGCTGACTCTTGATCTCGTCGAGGCTGTAGCCCGTCGCCGAGAGGAAATGATCGTTGGCGTCGAGGACCTTTCCGGTCAGGTCGAACTCGATGACGGCCTGGGCCTTGTGAATGGCGTTGACCTGGCCCTTGTAGTTGGCGGTGAGTTCGGCAACCTCAAGGCCCTTGTCCTTGAAGACTTCGACCGCGCGGGCGATCTGGCCGATCTCGTCGCCGCGATCGCGGCCCTCGACCTCGGCCTCGAAGTCGTCCCTGGCGACCCGGTCCATGATGCCGATCATCCGGCTGAAAGACGTGGTCGTCTGGCGGGCGATGAAGACCGCAAGACCCAGCGCGGCAAGAATGACGGCGCCGACCACAGCCAGCATCGACCACAGGGCGGTGTTGATAGCGTCAATGCGCTGCCTGAGCAGGCGGCCAAGATCGGAGCCGGCCTGCTGCCACAGTTCGTTGTTGGACTTCACGAGCGTGGAACGCGCCTCGGCCAGGGGTGCAAGGTCGACGCTGCCGGCCGCATAGCCGGCACCAAGCTTGCGTGCGGCGTCGGCGGCGACCTCGGCGAATTTCTGCCCGTTTGCCTGAAGCGCGCCGGCAAGACCACCGAGACTGGCGTTCAGCGTGGCGTCGGAATTGTTGGCGATGGCGGACTTCATCGACATGCCGACCTGGCCGACGGCGTCCTTGAACATTTCCACCTGCAGCATGAGGCCCGCGAGATCGGAGGCCTCGACGTTGCCTTTCGCTTTCAGGTCGAAGGCCTGCGTCATGATCTGCGAGGAGTGGAAGATCATGTCGACCTGGTGGGTCGTGGTCGATGCCATCAGGTAGAAGGTGTCGAGATCGGGATCGAGGGTCAGGTTCGAACCGTCGGCGATCGCCGTCATCAGCGTCTGGCCGTGCTCGATCGTCGCCTTGACATCGGTGCCGCGCGGAATGGTCCTGTTCGGCCAGCCAAGCGCGTCGAGGTCGGCGTTGAAGGTGCTTGCCGCGGATCCCGTTCCGAAGGTGCCGTCAAGGGCGGTGCCAAGGGCCTTCAGGTCCGGCACCTTGTCGAGGAAGGACGCCGGATTGTTCTGGCCGTCCGAGGCGGCCTTGGTGAGCGAGCCGATCGCCGCCCAGACACCGCGCTGATAGTCGACGCCGGCGATTTCCTGCTCGGCAAAGACGGCGTCCTTGCGCGCCTGATCGACGTAGATGGTGCCGAGGATCGCGGTCGGAACCGCCATCAGACCGACGATCAGGCCGATCTTGGTCCTGAGCTTCAAGGCATTGAGCTTCATGAGACTGTCTCCGGAAAAGATGGCGCGCGTCAGGCGGCGACGGCCGAGGTTTCGCCAATCACCTGGCGTGAAAGAAGGTTTTGAAGGGAAAGCAGGACCACCATGCCGTCCTGCGCGGCGATGATGCCGGCAAGGAATTCCGAGCCGATCGTGCGGTCCACGTCGGGCACCGGCTTGATCTCGTCGCTCTGCACGTCGAGGATGTCCGACACGGCGTCGACGAGAAGGCCGATCGTGCGCTCGTTGACGGCGACGATGATCACCACATGGGTCGGCGTTGCCTTCGTCAGGCCCAGACCGAAGCGGCAGCCGAGATCGAAGATCGGCACGATGGTGCCGCGCAGGTTGACGACGCCGCGGACGAATTCCGGCTGGTTGGGCAGTTCCGTCGTCTCCGTCCAGCCCTTGATCTCGCGCACCGACATGATGTCGATGGCGTATTCTTCCTGGCCGACGCGAAAGCTGATGAACTGGAGCGGCACGCCGCCCTTGGCGGGCGCCTCCGCCTCGGAGGCGGACTTCAACTCTGATGTTGCGGTCATTGTGGTCTCCGGGCTGTCATTCAGCCGCATCGAGATGCTGCGGCACGGGTTCGTTCGGGCTTCTTGCCGGCGCGGGCCGATGCGCCATCGTCGCGAGCCTCTCGATGTCGAGGATCAGCGCGACCCGGCCGTTGCCGAGGATGGTGGCGCCGGAAATCCCCGGCACCGGATCGAAGTTGTCGGCGAGGCTCTTGATGACGACCTGCTGCTGGCCGATGAGTTCGTCGACCGTGACGCCGACGGTCTGCCCGCCCGCGGTCTCGACGAGGACGACGAGGCCGTTCCAGGGCTCCTCGACCGCACCCTTGACGTCGAAGACGCGGTTGAGATGCACGAGACGGACGAATTCGCCGCGGATGGAAACGACCTCCACACCGCCGGCGAGGCGGCGAACGGCGTTGCGGTCGGGGCGGAAACTCTCGACGATGGACGTCAGCGGCAGGACGTAGCGCTCCTTGCCGACCGCCACGATCATGCCGTCCAGCACCGCGAGCGTCAGCGGGATTGCCAGGGTGAAGCGCGTACCCAGACCGGGCTGGGTCTGGACCTGAATGCGCCCGCCGAGGTTGACGATGTTGCGCCTGACGACATCCATGCCGACGCCGCGACCGGAAATGTCGGTGACGGCCGCTGCCGTCGAAAAGCCGGGCGAGAAAATGAGATCGTCGATCTCTTCGTCCGAGAGCTGGGCGCCCGCCGGGACGATCCCCTTTTCGACCGCCTTCTGGAGGAGACGCGGCCGATTGATGCCGGCGCCGTCGTCGGCGATCTGGATCAGGATGTTGCCGCCGACGTGGGCGGCGGAAAGCTGGATCGTCCCTTCCTCCACCTTGCCGGCCGCCAGCCGGTCGGCCGGCATCTCGATGCCATGGTCGATGGAGTTGCGGATCATGTGGGTCAGCGGATCGGCGAGTTCCTCGATCACTGTCTTGTCGACCTCGGTGAGTTCGCCGGAGGTGGAGAGCCGAACCTTCTTGCCGAGCTTTGAGGAGAGATCGCGCACAAGGCGAGGCATGCGCGCGAAGATCGACTTCACCGGCTGCATGCGGATCGCCATCACGCATTCCTGCAATTCGCGGGTCAGCGAGGCGAGTTCGTCATTGCCGCGAATCTGCTGGCGGCCGTTGCCAAGTCCGAGATCGACGATCTGCTGGGCGAGCATCGCCTGGGTGATCACCAGCTCGCCGACAACGTTGACCAGGCGGTCCACACGGGCGAGATCGACGCGGATCGAGCCCTGACCACCGCCCTTGGCGGCGGGTGGCGGGCTTGCCGTGCCAGACTGCGCAGCACTGGAGGGGGGCGAGTGAGGCGAAGCAATGGCGCCGGGCGCCGGATCGGGCGCGGCTTCGTCCGCCATCGTGGGCGCGGGAGCTGCATCGGGCGATCCGGCATCGACGGCGGTACTGGATGGACCGGCCTCCTCGATGACGATGCCGCAGGTGTCGTCGACGAATTCGAAAACCTCCTCGATCGCCGACTTCGGCTTGTCCGTGGTGAGCCGGAAATCCCAGGCGAGATAGGCGTTTTCCGGGTCCATCCGCTCGAGCGGCGGCAGCGCGGACCAGTCGCAAACGACCTCAAGCTCGCCGAGCTGACGCAGTTCGCGGATCAGGAGGAGCGGCTCGGTCGCGTTGCGGAACAGATCGGGATTGGGCTTCAGGGCGATCGAATAGACGATCTGGCCGCCAGCATCGCCTGCGTCGCCAGCGTCCTCGAACAGGCCGCCGTCCGTATCGGTGACGGCACTGTCCTTGCCCAACAGGACATGAATCTCGTCGAGGATATCGCTGCCGAGGTCGGCAGGCGATGCGCCACCCGCTTCGGCGGCGGCGACCAGTTCGGCAAGCACATCGCCGCCCCGGATCAGGATCTGGGCAATGCGGTCGGTCTGGCTCAGTTCGCCGGAGCGCATGCGATCAAGCAATGCTTCGAAGTCATGCGTGAAATGAACGAGCTGCGTATAGCCGAAGGCACCGGCGCCGGCCTTGATGGAATGGGCGGCGCGGAAGACGGCATTGAGCGACTCGCCGTCCAGAATCTCGGTCTGGACGCGAGCGAGATGCGTTTCAAGATCGCTCAGGATCTCGTTGCATTCCTCGAAGAACGTGACCCGGAACCGCTCGAATTCGCTTCCCAGGCCCGATGTATCGGTCATGTGCCAAAACTCCGCCGCGAGTCATCGCGAGGCGAGTCCTGCCATCGACGGCAGGGACGTGCCTCGTTCAGGGCTTCATCATCATGTCCAAAAGAGAGCGGCGCCCGATCCATGTGCCGCCCGGGTCCTCACCCGGATCAGGCGACCCAATCAGGCAGCCCGATCAGGCTGCGGGGCAGACCTTGTTGACGACCGACAGGAGCTTGTCGGGCGCAAAGGGCTTGACGATCCATCCGGTGGCGCCCGCGGCACGACCATCGGCCTTCTTGTCGTCGCCGCCCTCGGTCGTCAGGATGAGGATGGGTGTCGACTTGAAGGCGGCCTTGGCCCGAAGCTGGCGGACCAGCGTCACGCCATCCATGTTCGGCATGTTGATGTCGGTAATCACCAGATCAACGCTGGTTCCGTTGAGGGCCGACAGGGCCTTGACCCCGTCTTCGGCCTCGATCACGTCGAAACCGGCCCCTTTCAGGGTGAACGCAACCATATCCCGCATCGTCTTGCTGTCGTCGACGGTGAGAACCTTCTTACGCATTCTTTTCTTGCTCCCATTCCACGAGCTGAGCCGTGAGCCCCAAACCTTCCAGACTTTCGCGCAGGACCTGCGAGGGATCGGCGAGATCGACCTTCGCGCCGGACGCCTTGGCGGCATTCGCCGCAGCCAGAAGAACCTGAATGAACGGCGTTCCGCAGCGCCGGACGGCCGCACCCGAGAAGCTGATTTCCTGAGCCGGGCCAAGGTCGAGGCATCGCGCCTGCAGATCCACGGCGGCCGGTATGTCGCAGATCTCCGGAAGGCCGATCACGACCGGTCCATCCCCGGTCTGTCGATGCGAGTCCTGCCGGGTTTCTCCTGCTTCCACACTTGCTCTCCCTGGACGACGGCGTCGGGTTTGCCGCCCCATACAACGTGAGGTTTGCTGGAAAGTGTTTTCAATTGGTTGAGAACTTCGCCGCCAAACGGATCAAAATTCGATCTAAAAACTTCGAAATATGCGAGATAACAGTTTATCTGCTTGATGATGCGAATTTTTCTCTTTTAATAATTTTACTACGTCAAAACACGTAAGTGCAAATATTTTTACCCGATGATTTCTTTATGAATCTGAATTGACTCTATTTTCGTCAAAAGACATCACCGCTGAATGAAGTCATCAATATTATAAGTAAAGCTTGCGAACGATCGCGGCGGCAAGGGATGGCGAAAGATCGCATCCGCAATCGCAGACTCTTTCAGGTTGCATGAAAAGGTGGCATCCGCCCCAGCGCCACCGGCGGCCGCAAGGCACGGTCTTGTACCGCCGGACGATGCCCGTCGCGACGACCTGCGGTGGCGGGCACCGAAATGGGAAATGGCTGGGAAATAGGGTTGGCGGCGGCGGCATCTCGCTCCCGCGCCTCGCGCGGCAGCGTCTGCGACCTAGGGCGCGGTGTTTTCTCCCGGCAGGAATGACCGGCCGACGATGCGGGTCGCCTGCGGCAAGACCGGGAAGCGCCCGATCAGCGCCTGGACGAGCCAGGGCGCCCGAAAATGGCCTCACGAATGGATAGCTCGCGCTCATGTTCGGTGCGGCTGTCGGGCGTTGAAGACGACGGCGCACCATTCGTCCTGACGTCCGGTTCACGTGCCGTCTGGGTCAAAGGCGACCGCGGCAGGCTCGTCGAGCCGTCGGAATATCGGCGCACGGACTGGCTGGAGCCGGGTACATGGGACAGGAACTCCGGATCGCCGCGCGAACCATAGAAAAGGCCGGGCGCGTCGTCGAGCAGATCGTCCGACGGGCTCTTGTCCAATCCGGCCGACACACCGCGTCCGAGCGCAAAGTCGTCGACCGGCGCCACATGCCGCATGCGGCGCACAAGCGCGCCGGCATCGTTGGCGCGGCGCTCCGCCGCCAGGGACGATTCCCGGCCGGCCGATCTCGGCAGCCGATGCTGGGCAAGACGCTCGAAGCGCATGCGCATGGGCACAGCAATGGCCTCACCGAAGGCAATCGCCTCGCCGTTGTCGAGCGAAGACAGGAAGCCGATCGTGGACGAGGACGAGGACGAAATCGCCTTGGCGATGATCTCCTGGTCCTTGTCGTTGGTCAGACGCATCGCGAAGACCGTCGAGCACTGCGACAGGATGGTCGCGTCGAGCTCGCCCGGGCGCTGGGTGATGACGCCGAGGCCGACGCCATATTTACGGCCTTCCTTGGCGATCCGTGCGATGGCCTGCCGCGTGGGGGCAAACCCGATGGAGGCATCGGCGGGCACGTAGCGGTGCGCCTCCTCGCAGAGGACCAGCAGGCGCAGGCCGCCGTTGGCGGCGACGCCGAGCTCGAAGGCAAGCCGGCAAAGGACAGAGGCCACGGCGTTCACGACTTCGGACGGGATGCCGGAAAGCTGGAAGGCCGTGATCGGCCGGCCGTGGCCTGGAATGCGGAAGATCGCGCTGATGACGTCGGCCATGGTGTCGCCGACCGCATTGTTGGCGAACATGAAGCGGAAGCGCGGATTGGAGGCCGCCGACAGGATGCGCTGCTTCAGATTGCGCAGGGTCGGCTTCTCGTCCTTGCCGTCGAGCTTGCCGAGACGCTCGTCGATCTGGTCGATGAGGTCGGTGAGGCGGTAGGGCACGGGCGTGTCGACGGAGATGCCGTGCCGCTCGGCATCGCGGCGAACGATGCCGCTGTCGGGCGTAGCCTTGAAGATGCGCTTCGCTTCCGCGATGAGGTCGTGCAGGAAGTCGATTTCCTCCGGCACGCCCGGGCGGCCGCGAAAGAGCACCTCGACGAACTCCTCCAGCCGGAAGAGCCAGAAGGGCAGCGACATGGTGTCGGGCTCGATCACGACCGACTTGTCGGGAAAGGCCGCCGCGAATTCGTTGTGCGGATCGAGGATCAGGACACGCAGGGTCGGCTCGGCGGCAATCGCCTTGTTGATGAGGTGGCTCACCGACGTGGATTTGCCGACGCCGGTCGAACCGAGAACGGCGAAGTGGCGGTCGAGCAGCGTCGGGATCGAAATCGCCGCGTCCATCGTCTCGTCCTGCGACAGGCGGCCGATGACTTCCGATTTGTCGGAATGATTGCGGTAGATGGCGGCCAGATCGGTGGCCCGCATGCGGTGGGCGACGGCGCCGAGATGGGGATAGGTGCGAATACCGCTGTGGAAGAGGACCTCGCCATCCTCGAGGGTGGTCACCTCGCCGACCAGCTCGACCTCGACCAGCATGACGTTGTCATGGCTATCCGCCCAGGCGCGGCTCTGCGTGGTCATCGAATAGACCAGCGCGGCGATACGGCTGACGCCGGTGCTGATGGAGACCAGCCGGCCGACGGACCAGAGTTCCGACAGCGTCGTCTCGCCCGCATTGATCACTGCGGAGATCGTGGCCTGGGAGCCGTTGCAGGCCACGACGCGTCCAAGACAGCGATTGCCGGGATGATAAACATCACGGCGATCATCTTCCGCATCCTCGTCGGGCGAAATCAGTCCGGTATCCACGTCAACCCTCCAGCGCACCTCCGGTGGTCCGCGGAAAGAGTTTCAACGAAAAAGATTTAAGGAGTCTCTGACAACCGGACAAAAATTGGAGATAGAAGCCGTTTCCAACTCTCTTTGCCGCCTCAACCTCAAGAATCGGCACGCAGCCTCTTCGCGGCCGGCCTTCAGCGCTGTGCTTCCCGCCAGTTCGGCGCACGGTAGTAGTCCGCATTCGACGGCGAGAGCAGCGACTTGCCAAGGATATGGTCGGCCGCCTTCTCGCCGATCATGATCGTCGGGGCATTGAGGTTGCCGGTGGTGATCGAGGGCATGATTGAACTGTCGACGACGCGCAGGCCTTCGATACCGTGGACCTTCGCGTCCCGGTCCACGACCGCCGCCGGGTCGGAGACCTCGCCCATCTTGCAGGTGCAGGAGGGGTGGTAGGCGCTCTCCACGCTGTGGGCGATGAAATTGTCGATCGCCTCGTCGGTGACGACGCTCTCGCCCGGCTGGATCTCCCGGCCGCGCCAGCGGTCGAAGGCCTTCTGGGCGAAGATCTCGCGGGTCAGGCGCACGCAGGCGCGCATCTCGTCCTTGTCGTCGGGATGGCTGAGATAGTTGAAGAAGATCTTCGGCTGTTCGGTCGGATCGGCCGACTTCAGCCGCACCCAGCCGCGGCTCTTGGAGCGCATCGGGCCGACATGGGCCTGGAAGCCGTGCTCGGAGGCAAGGCCCTTGCCGTCGTAGGTCACGGCGAGCGGCAGGAAATGATACTGGATATCGGGATAGGCGATACCGGCGCGCGAGCGGATGAAACCGCAGCTTTCGAAATGATTGGTCGCGCCAAGGCCGTCGCGAAAGAGCAGCCAGCGCAGGCCGATCAGCGCGCGCGGCAAGAGCCCCATCGACGAATAGAGCGTGATCGGCTCCTTGCAGGCGACCTGGAAATAGAATTCCAGGTGGTCCTGCAGGTTCTCGCCGACGCCCGGCAGGTCGTGCACCACCGCGATGCCGTGGCCTTTCAGTTCCTCCGCCGGGCCGATGCCGGAGAGCTTCAGGAGCTGCGGCGAGTTGATCGGGCCGCCGGAGAGGATGACCTCCCGGTTCGCCCGAACGACCTTTTCCACGCCGCCATGCAGGTAGCGGATGCCGACGGCGCGCTTGCCCTCCATGACGATGGCAATGGCCCGGGCATGAGTGGTGACCTTGAGGTTCGACCGCTTCATCGCCGGCTTCAGGTAGGCGTTGGCGGCCGACCAGCGCACGCCGTCCTTGACGGTCATGTCCATGCGGCCGAAGCCTTCCTGGGAATAGCCGTTGATGTCCTCCGTCACCGGATAGCCGGCCTGTCGCCCCGCCTCGATGAAGGCCTTGTAGAGCGGGTTCTTCAGCGTGCCATAGGAGGTCGCGAGCGGCCCCTTGTCGCCGCGATATTCGTTGCCGCCTTCCTTGCGGCTTTCGGCGCGGCGGAAATAGGGCAGCACGTCGGCATAGGACCAGCCGCGCGCGCCCTCGTCCTGCCAGCGGTCGAAGTCGGCCGGATTGCCGCGCACATAGACAAGTCCGTTGATCGACGAGGAGCCGCCCAGCACCTTGCCGCGCGGGCAGTGCATGCGCCGGTGGGCGAGGCCCGGTTCCGGCTCGCTCTCGTACATCCAGTTGTAGAGCTTCATGTTCATCGGGATGGAGAGCGCGCTCGGCATCTGGATGAAGATGGAGGCGTCCGAGCCGCCAAACTCCAGGACGTGGACGGAATTCCTGCCATCCTCGGTGAGACGGTCGGCGAGCACGCAGCCGGCCGAGCCGGCCCCGACGATCACATAGTCGCAGGTGGTCTCGGTGGGGGTGGTCATGGGGCGGTCCTTGAAGCTCAGATCGTCAGCAGGTCGAAGAAAGGGCGGCCGGTCCGTTGCCGGCCGCGTTCCCTCAATAGGGCGCGTCGACCTTGCCGAGGTTGACGTAGACGCTCTTCAGCTGGGTGTAGTGCTCGATCGCAGCCTTGGAATTCTCGCGACCGAGACCCGACTGCTTGTAGCCGCCGAAAGGCAGCTCGATCGGCGTCACGTTGTAGTGGTTGATCCAGCAGGTGCCGGCCTCAAGCCTGGCGATCACCCGGTGGCCACGCGCCAGATCCTTGGTGAAGACTCCGGCGGCGAGGCCGAACTCGGTGTCGTTGGCGCGGGCAATCACCTCGTCTTCCGTCTCGAAGGAGAGGACTGACATGACGGGGCCGAAGATTTCGTCGCGCACGATGGTCATGTCGTCGCTGCAGCCGTCGAAGACGGTCGGTTCGACGAAATAGCCGTTGGCGCAGGCGCCATCCGTGTAGCGATTGCCGCCAACGGCGACCTTGGCCCCGCCCACCTTGCCGGCCTCGATCAGCCCCAGCACCTTCTGCATGTGGGCTTCGGAAATGAGCGCGCCGACCTGGGTCTTCGGGTCCTTCGGGTCGCCGATCACCATCGCCTTCACGCGGGCCACCAGCTTTTCCATGAAGGCCTTGCGGACCGCTTCATGGACGAAGACACGGGTGCCGTTGGAGCAGATCTCGCCGGCGGAATAGAAATTGGCGAGCATCGCGCCGGAGACGGCATCGTCGAGATCGGCATCCTCGAAGACGATGAGCGGCGACTTGCCGCCAAGCTCCAGCGTCACGTGCTTCAGCGTACCTGCGGCATCCGTCATCACCTTCTTGCCGGTGCCGACCTCGCCGGTGAGCGAGACCTTGGCGATCTTCGGATGGCGGGTCAGCAGGCGTCCGGTATCGGCAAAGCCCTGCACGACATTGAAGACGCCGTCCGGCACGCCGGCCTCGGTCATGATCTCGGCGAGCTTGACGGCGGTCAGCGGCGTCAGTTCGGCCGGCTTGAAGATCATGGCGTTGCCGCAGGCGAGCGCAGGGGCGGACTTCCAGCAGGCGATCTGGATCGGATAGTTCCAGGCGCCAATGCCGGCGACGATGCCGAGCGGCTCGCGGCGGGTATAGCCAAAGGCGGACGATCCGAGGTCGATGTGCTCGCCCGTCAGGGTGCCGGCAAGACCGGCGAAATACTCGATGCATTCGGCGCCGGAGATGACGTCGACGCAGTCGGTCTCCTGGATCGGCTTGCCGGTGTCGCGGGTTTCAAGCTGCGCCAGTTCGCCGTTGCGCGCCCGCAGGAGGTCGGCGACCTTCTTCAGGATGCGGCCACGCTCGGCGCCCGTCATGGCGGCCCAGTCGGCCTGGCCCTTTCTGGCGGCAGCAACGGCGGCTTCCACTTCGGCCTCGCCGGCGATTTCGATCTTCGCAATCACCTCGCCGGTGGCCGGATCGATGCTGTCGAAGGTCTCGCCGGAGCGGTTCGCGACGAAGCGGCCGCCGATATGGTTCTGGATGGTGGGTATCGTCACGCTGGAAACTCCGGTTGCGGGGAGGCCGCTTTCGGACGGGACGGCGCGGGCGCCAAGAGCCGCGATCTGGGCCTCGACGAAGGTGGCGGCGATCGAGCGGGCCGTGGCGCTATCCGTTTCGTCGGTGGCCGACAGGGTCGAGCGGAGCCAGAGGCCGTCGATGATGGCGGCGATCGAGATGGCGATGCGCTCGGCCTCGGCGGGTGCGACGAGCATCTTCAGCGAATGCCGCAGGTTGGAGAGCATCCGGCCCTGATAGATCTTCTGGATGCGGCGCAGGCGCTCCGAATGCAGCACCTGGCCCCAGAAGGCGAGCCAGACGGTGCAGGTCCGCCGGTCGAACTCCTCGGGCGCGAGGTTGGCGTCGACGACGGCCAGAATCCGCTCGCGCGGCGTGCGGGCCGTCCTCATGCGCACGGCGACACCGCTTGCGACACGCCGGGCAAGGAAGCGCAGGGTCGCCTCCAGAAGGCCGTCCTTGTCGCCGAAATAATGGGCGACGAGGCCCGGCGAAACGCCGGCGCCACGAGCGATCTGGGCCAGCGTCGTCGCGTTGAAGCCGTTGTTGGCAAGCGACTCGATGGTCGCCTCGATCAACTGGCGACGGCGCACGTCCTCCGGCGCGCGGCGGCGCACATCCTCCATCTCGACATGAGCCATGATTTGCTCCCGGCCGGACGCGGTCCTGAATTCAGACCCCGCGCCGCGTTCGATCCGGCCGCATCGTCCTGCCATTCAGACAGGAGTCCGCCTCGACCAAATCTATTGAATGATCGTACAATACACACTTCACAGCCGGGCGCAAACGTCGAAAGTCAGCACTGGCCGGAAATCCTCCGGCTCCAGGGCAAAATACCAAAATCTGCGCAGAAAGTCCGTTTCTTGGGCATTTTGGACCCAAATGAGCCTGAAAATTATCCCGACCTTCGACAGATTCACTGTTGAATAGTCGTTCAAGAAGAGGCATGATCGCTTGCATAAACAAGCCAAGCGCGGACAATAAACAGCGCCGGCAGGGGACCAGCAGACCAAAAACCGCCGCCATCAGCTCTGGCGACGGCAATCCGAAACCGACCATTCGCACTGTCGCCGAAGGGTCATGCCATGCCGCGGGCCGCGCCATGGACAGATCGAGTGTGGGCAGGCCTGTCGTGGCTTGCGGCGGCGCATGGCCGTCGTGGCCAGGCTTGCCGCGACTCGTTTGCCGGGAGCGAACGCCCGCCGTGGCGAGGCGGTTGCGCATTCGGCGCTCCGCCACCGAGACCTCGGCTTCCAGCCATCGGCGCAAGTCCGATCGAGGAGCCGCAAAACGAGGGGACCTCACAAAGATGTTCACAAAGACGACACGCACCGCGCTTATCGGCGGCCTCATGATCGCCAGCCTTTCGGCCGGCAGCGCGCTTGCCGCCGACGATGCCGCCTGCAAGGCCGTGCGCTTCTCCGACGTCGGGTGGACCGACATTTCCGCGACCACCGGCCTTGCCTCGACGATCCTCAAGGGTCTCGGCTACGAGCCCACCGTGCAGCTCCTGTCGGTGCCGGTGACCTATACGTCCATGAAAAACAAGGACATCGACGTCTTCCTCGGCAACTGGATGCCGACGATGGAAGCCGACCGCAAGCCCTATGTCGACGACGGGTCGATCGAGGTGCTCGGCGCGAACCTGGAAGGCGCGAAGTATACGCTCGCCGTTCCGGCTTATCTCTATGACGAAGGGCTCAAGGACTTCGCCGACATCGCCAAGTTCAAGGACCAACTCGACGGCAAGATCTACGGCATCGAGCCGGGCAATGACGGCAACCGCCTGATCCTCGACATGATCAAGGACAACACTTTCGGCCTGAAGGACTTCGAGCTCGTCGAATCGAGCGAGCAGGGCATGCTGGCCCAGGTCTCCCGCGCCACCCGCAAGAAGGACGCGATCGTCTTCCTCGGCTGGGAGCCCCATCCGATGAACGCCAACTACGACATGAAGTATCTCGCCGGCGGCGACGACGTCTTCGGCCCGGATTTCGGCGGCGCCACCGTCTACACCAATGTCCGCACAGGCTACACCGCGGACTGCCCGAACGCCGGCAAGTTCATCTCGAACCTGACGTTCACGCTGCCGGTCGAGAACGTGGTCATGGGCTATATCCTCGACGGCGGCATGGAGCCGGAAAAGGCGGCGGAGAAGTGGCTGAAGGACAACCCGGACGCGCTCGGCCCCTGGCTCGACGGCGTCACCACCTTCGACGGCAAGCCCGGTCTCGACGCGGTGAAGGCCAGCCTCGGCCTCTGAGACCATCGCCAAGCCCGGCGCCATGCGAGCCGTGGCGCCGGCCCGCTCCGACAGACCTGTCGAGACGCGGAGACTGATGGCTGCCGGCGGCACGCTTCAGCCGTTCCGTCGCCAGCGCCGGGCTTGACCGGGTATCCCATCCGTCCGCCAGCCGCGCCTGCGAGCTGGCTGGATGGGTGCCGGCGCCAGGCTCCACATGCGCCCCTTTTTTGCCGAAGCGCCGCTGGATCACCGGGCCGAGCCCGGCGATGACGCAGGGCGGGCAGAAAGCAGCGGCCAGCGCTCCTCTTGCGGCCAGGGATGCTGCCGAGGACAGATCACCGGTCGGCGGACGAGGAAAATTCGCCTTCGCAATTCCTGACCACGGACAGCTTCGCGCGCCGCCGGGAAACACCGCCGCTCCTTGAACCGAGGACCCTTCGATGAACGACTGGCTCAGCGCCCACAAGATCCCGCTCGGCTCGACGATGGCCGATCTCGTCGACATCCTAACGACCCGGTTCCAGTCTGTGTTCGACTGGATCTCCTTCCTGCTGGAAGCGGTCATTGAGGGGCTGACCGATGCGCTGCTGTTCATCCCGGCGCCGATCCTCATCGTCCTCGTCGCCCTTCTCGGCTGGTATCTGCACCGCTCGATCGGCCTCATCGTCTTCATCGTGCTCGGGCTGCTGCTGGTCGCCAATCTCGGCTTCTGGGACCAGACGGTGATGACGCTCTCCCAGGTGCTGGTCGCGACCGTCATCTGCGTCGTGATCGGCGTGCCGATCGGCATCGCCGCAGCGCATCACCCGCGCTTCTACGCGGGCCTTCGCCCCGTGCTCGACCTGATGCAGACGGTGCCGACCTTCGTCTACCTCATCCCGACGCTGATCCTTTTCGGCCTCGGCGTGGTGCCGGGTGTCATCTCGACGGTGATCTTCTCGATCCCGGCGCCGATCCGGCTCACGCATCTCGGCATCTCGTCGGTGCCGACCCAGCTTTTCGAGGCAGGCAAGGCCTTTGGCGCGACCAAGCGGCAGCTGCTCTACAAGATCGAGCTTCCCTATGCGATGCCCACCATCATGGCCGGCATCACCCAGTGCATCATGCTGTCGCTGTCGATGGTTGTGATCGCCGCCCTCGTCGGGGCCGACGGCCTCGGCAAACCGGTGGTGCGCGCGCTCAACACCGTCAACATCGCGATGGGCTTCGAGGCGGGCCTTGCGATCGTCATCCTCGCCATCATTCTCGACCGGGTCTGCAAGATGCCCGACGCCAAGCGCAAGGGGAACTGATCCATGGCCGCCGTCGAATTCAGGAACGTCGACATCGTCTTCAGCAAGGAGCAGAAGACCGCCCTCAAGATGATCGACGAGGGCAAGAGCCGCTCGGAGATCCTCAAGACCACCGGCGCCGTGCTGGGCGCGGCGGGGGTTTCGCTCACCATCGAGCGCGGCTCGATCTGCGTGCTCATGGGGCTGTCCGGGTCGGGCAAATCCACCATCCTGCGCGCCATCAACCGCCTCAACGAGGTTGCCCGGGGCGAGGTGCTGGTCGAACACAAGGGCCAGCATATCGACGTTGCTAGCTGCAACGAGAAGACCCTGCGCGATGTCCGCATCAACACCGTCTCCATGGTGTTCCAGCAATTCGGCCTCCTGCCGTGGCGGACGGTGCGCGAAAACGCCGGCTTCGGGCTGGAGATGCGCGGCATTCCGGTCGACGAACGCAACCGGATCGTCGACGAAAAGCTCGCCATGGTGGGCCTGACCGCCTGGGCCGACAAATATGCCCACGAGCTTTCCGGCGGCATGCAGCAGCGCGTCGGCCTTGCCCGCGCCTTTGCCACCGACGCCGACATCCTGCTCATGGACGAGCCGTTCTCGGCGCTCGATCCGCTGATCCGCGACAAGCTGCAGGACGAACTCCTCGACCTGCAAAAGCGCATCCAGAAGACCATCGTCTTCGTCAGCCACGACCTCGACGAGGCGCTGAAACTCGGCAACAAGATCGCCATCATGGAGGGCGGCCGCATCGTCCAGGAGGGCACCGCCGAGGACATCCTGCTCTCGCCCGCCAACGACTATGTCGCCGAGTTCGTCAAGCACATGAATCCGCTCAACGTGCTGCGCGGCACCGCGGTCATGCGGCCGGCCGAGACGCTGAAGCGGGAGGACGGCTGCGTCCTGCTCGATTCGGAGGGCGCCGTGAAGGTGGCCGTCGATCCGGAAGACCGGCCGATCTCCGTCACGCTCAACGGCCGGGAAGGCACGCTGGGCATCGCCGAGCAAGAGGACGGCAAGCTCAAGGAGGACTGCGACGTCATCGTCGCGTCGGTGGATCTGACGCTGAAGGCTGCCATCGAACTGAAGCGGCAGACGGACAACCCGATCCTGCTCGTCGACAATCTCGGCCGCCTTGCCGGGCTGTGCGACGACGACGAGATCTATCGCGGGCTTCTCCACCGCGCGAGCGCCTGATAGGGTCTGGCATCGTTCCAGACCTAAGGGGAATTCCGGCCGATCGGCGCGATCTCCCCGATCATCGCGCAAGGATGCCATGTCCCGTACCGTCTATGTCAACGGCGCCTACTGTCCCGAGGAAGACGCCAGGGTCTCGATCTTCGACCGCGGCTTTCTCTTCGCCGATGCCGTCTATGAGGTCACCACCGTTCTCGACGGCAAGCTCGTCGATTTCGACGGGCACATGGCGCGGCTTGGCCGCTCGCTCGAGGCGCTGACGATGACGCTGCCGGTGAGCGAGGACGAGCTTCTCGACATTCACCGGCAGCTGGTCACCGAAAACGCGCTTCGCGAGGGCATGATCTATCTGCAGCTCAGCCGCGGCGCGCCGGGTGATCGGGACTTTCATTTTCCCGACCCGGAGGAAACGCGGCCGACGCTTATCCTCTTCACGCAGGAAAAGGCCATCGTCGACAGTGCCCTCGCGGCACGCGGCGCGAAGGTGGCCTTCGTTCCTGATCTGCGCTGGGGCCGTGTCGACATCAAGACGGTGCAGTTGCTCTATCCCTCGATGGCCAAGATGGAGGCAGAGGGCAAGGGGGCGGACGACGCCTGGCTCGTCAAGGACGGCCTCGTCACCGAGGGAAGCTCCAACAACGCCTGGATCGTGACCCCGGAAGGCACGCTGGTGACGCGGCAGCTTTCCCACGACATCCTGCCCGGCATTACGCGCGCGACCGTCCTTCGCCTTGCGCGCGAACGGCAGATGAAGGTGGAGGAACGCGCCTTCACGACCGAGGAGGCGCTTGCCGCCAAAGAGGCCTTCATCACCTCGGCGTCGAGCTTCGTCACGCCGGTGATTTCCATTGACGGCCATCCGATCGGCGAGGGTGAACCCGGCCCGGTCGCCAAGGCGATGCGGGAGATCTATATCGACGAGGCACGCAAGACGGCGATCTGAGCGCCGGCCCTCACATCACCTTTGCCGCCGTCACCTCGACCTCGACCTTGAACTCGGGCCGCGTGAAGCCTGTGACGATCAACAGGGTCGAGACCGGCAGCGGCGAGCGGGTGTAGCGGTCGCGCACGGCCATGTAGGTGGCAAAATCCTCGCGCCGCGTGACGAAGCCGGAAATGCGGATGACATCGGAAAAATCCATGCCGCCGGCCTCAAGGATCGCGCCGATGGCCTCGAAACAGAGCACGGCCTGCCCCTCGACGTCGTCCGGGATGCTGTCGTCGGGTCGGATGCCGAGTTGGCCGGAGGTGACCAGAAGGCTGGCCCCGGGAGGGACGAGCAGGCCGTGGCTGTAGTTGCCGAAGGGCCGGCGGACGGATGCGGGATTGAGCGGCTGTTTCATCCGATGTTCCCTATCATTCGGTGTCATCCCCGGCGAGCGGTTCGAAGAACGGCGAGGGAAGGGGATCCGGACATCCACCGCGTTTTCCCAGGCATCCTTCTGGATTCCCTTCCCCTCGGTCCTGCCGGACCTTCGGCCGGGAATGACATCATCCGCAGTTGACCTCTTCCGCCCCTCAAAAGCGTCCCATTTCCTTGCGGACCTTTTCCAGGAACGCGGCGCGGGTTTCGGGCGTCGAGCGGTTCATGTCGTAGTGGCAATGGTGGATGAGCGGCGCAAAGGGCGCAACCTGGATGCGCAGGACCCTCCGCACGATCTTGCGCGGCGGGTCGCCGGCAAGAAAGGCGCGCATGCGGGTGCCGCCGTAGGTCATGAAGGCGCCGAGCTTCTTGATGTGCTGGAGGTTGGGCTTCACGATGCCGTTCTCCATGCGAAAGGAGACGCCCGGCAGGAACACCCGGTCAAAATAGCCCTTCAGCATCGCCGGCCAGCCGAAGTTCCACACCGGAGAGACGATGATCAGCGCCTCGGCCGCCTCCAGCCGCCGGCAGTAATCCTCGACATTCGCACGGTTGGCCGGAATGTCATGGTAGCCGATGCGTTCCTCGCGGGTGAGGACGGGCGAGAAATTCTCCGCATAGAGATCGCAGTCGTCGACCTCGTGGCCGGCGACCTTGAGGCCATCGACAACTTCCTTGTGGATCGCGGCGCAGAAGCTCGTCTCGACGGGATGCGAATAGACGACAAGAACGCGCATTCAGTTAGCTCCCTGCCGCGATCGGCGAAATATCGGTTATGGGTGGCTCTTGCTTCACCCCCGTCATCCTCCGCGAAGGCGGAGGATCCACGAAAATTTTCTGAAAGCAGGGGCGTGGATGGTCCGCCTTCGCGGACCATGACATCCTTACCGAGGGACAGTCGTCCAGATCGTGCGCTTCATTCTCTGCAACGCTCTTTCGCAACGCTTCAAGCCTCGGCGAAATCAGAAAGGCCGGGAAAGAGGAAGGTCTTGCCGGCGGAAAAGTCGAAGTCCGGGTTTTCCCAGGCGATCATCTTGCCGGGATTGAGCAGGCCCTTCGGGTCCGTTTCCTTCTTGAAGGTAAGCTGCACCGCGTCGGTGCGCTTCATGCCGCCCTCCTCCAGCGTATAGCGGTGCGGATTGAAGACCGGGCAGCCGTGATCCTCGTGGATGCGGATGATCTCCTCCAGCCGCTCCTTGGTGGTGAAGCGCACCAGCGGCAGCCCGGAACACTGGATCTTGCCGGAAAAGCGCATGAATTCCAGATGGCCCGGGACCTCGTCGCCGAAGAGCCTCGTCATCTCGGCGACCTTGGCGACGTGATCGGGGCTCGGATACTGGACCTGGAGATAGGTAATGGTCGGATCGACCTTGAGGGCGCGGAGCGTCGTGTGGTTCCAGGTGAGCTCGAACGCCTGCGGCAGGCCCTTCAGGCTTTCCAGCGTGTCGGCGCGGAAGACAATCTCGCCCTTCATTTTCCCGGCAAAGGCGAGGAAGGCGTCCATGGCGTGGGGGGCGACCATGGTCACGACGACCGACTGGTCGGGCCGGACATATTGCTTGTGGCGTGAGAAATACTGGAAGGGGATGGGCGCGGCGATCGGCGCGATTTCCTTGACCAGAATGCCGTTCTCATGGGCGAGCGCATCGGCGAAGCGCACGGCGCCCATGAAGTCGTCGAAGCCGACCAGCACGTCGACCCAGTCGTAGGAGACGGTGAGCGGCATCTCGACCTCGGTGATGATGCCATTGGTGCCGTAGGCGTGCGTCACCTTCTGCAGATCCCAGGCGGAAAGCTCCAAGACGCGCGGCTCGGCCTCCATGGTGACGACGCGCAGCCTCAGGACGTTGCCGAGATCGCGCAGTCCGCCCCAGTTGATCGAGCCGACGCCGCCGGACCCGCCCGCCACGAAACCGGCGATGGTCGCGGTGTTGGCGGTGGAGGGATGGAAGCGCAGCTCCTGGCCCGAATGGGCCTTCGTCTGGCGATCGACATCGGCAATGATCGCGCCGGGTTCGCAGACGACGCGGCCGGGGCCGATCTCCTTGACCTTGGTCATGCGGGCAAGGTTGAGAATGATGCCGCCGGAGAGCGGCATCGCCTGGCCGTAATTGCCGGTGCCTGAGCCGCGCGGGGTGACCGGCACGCCGTGGGCATAAGCCACCTTCAGCGTGCGAATCACCTCCTCCTCGCTGGCCGGCGAGACGACGAGATCGGCGGTGACGTTTTCCAATTGGTCCTTCAGGATCGGCGAGTACCAGAAGAAATCGCGGCTCTTCTGGCGGACGAGCTTCGGATTGTCCTCGACCTCGATGCCTTCGAGGTCCTTCTTGATCGCGTCATAGTCGGGCATGACTGTCATCCATCCTGTGAAATCCGAAGATCGCAAATCCGGTCAGGCGATGCCGGCGACCGGATCGAGATCCCGGTAATCGGGCAGCGTGCGGTCGATCGGCCGGCCGGAGCGAAGAACCATGCGGTCCGCCTGCGGGCGCGACAGGAACTCGCTCCAGAAGCGGGCGGAAAAGAGCACCATGTCGGCCGGTCCACCGACGGCGAGCACGCCGCTGTCCGGCCGGCGCAGCATCTTCGCCGGAGACGTCGTTACCACCTTCGCCGCCTCGTCCAGCGGGTGATCGAGATGCAGGATCCGGACCGCCTCGCGGAAGACCTCCACCGGGTCGAGATCGCCGTAGGCATAGAAGGGATCGCGGGTGTTGTCGGAGGCGACGGCCACGTCGCCGCCGGCCGAGCGCAGTTCCTGGAACAGCGTCACCCCGCGCCAGCGCGGCGTGCAGCCGGCAAAGCGATCCTGCAGGTACATGTTGCACATCGGCAGCGAGACGACGCCGATGCCGGCCTCGACCACGCGGTCGATGGTGCGGGCGGCCTCGTCGCTTTCCTGCCGTGCCAGCGAGCAGCAGTGACCGGCGACGACCTTGCCCTCGAAGCCGTTGCGGATGACGGCATCGGCGACGGCCCGGAGCGTCCTTGCCCCGGGATCGCGGGTCTCGTCGATATGAAAGTCGATGTCGAGACCCCGGTCCATGGCGGCGCGCAAGAGGCGGTCGAGATCGCTCTCCAGTTCCGGTCCCATGTCCGGGTGGCCGCCGATCAGGCCGCCCGAGGCGGCCACCTCGTCGATCAGCGCCTCGAAATAGTCCGCGTCGCGGGTTGCCTCGACCGGCATCAGGCAGACGGCCTGAAGATCGACGCGTCCCTTCCAGCGTTCCCGCATTTCGCGGAAGAGCGGCCAGGTCAGCTTGTGGTGAGGCGGCAGGGAATCGATGTGGGTGCGCAGGAGCGAGGTGCCGTGGGCATAGGCCGAGCGCAGGGAGAACTCCATGCGCGCCTCGATGTCCTCGCGCGTCCAGTTCGCCTCGCGGTCGGCTCGGACCGTGAGAAGGGCGCCTTCGAAGTCACCGGTCGGATTGCGGCTGCGCTCCCAGATGTGGCCCTTGTCGATGTGGGTGTGCATGTCGACGAAGGTCGGCCAGACCTGACCGCCGCGCATGTCGATCATGGGCAAGCCGCCGGCCGGCGCGGTTCCCATGCCCGCAACAACGATCGCGGCAATCTTTCCGTCCTCGACGACGATGTCGGCCTCGGCAAGGCCCTCGTGGCTGCGCCCGATCAGATCGTCCGTCAGCACCGTGGGCAGGCAGACGATCGGAACGCGTGCATTCTTGAGGACATAGCCGGGCGCGGAGTTCAGGATGTCGAGGCTGGCGGATGCCATGGCAATTTCTCGTTATTGTTCGCGGCGGATGGCGCTTTCGTGCCACTTGTGCAGGAGAAGCCAAGAAATGACGCTCGTCGCCGCGTAGATCGCGACGCCGGCGACGGAGAGGAGGATGAGGGCGGCGAAGAGCCTCGGAATATTGAGCCGGAACTGCGATTCCAGGATGCGGAAGGCGAGGCCGGAGCCGGCCCCCGCGGACCCCGCGGCAAATTCGGCCACCACGGCGGCGATCAGCGACAGGCCGCCGGCGATCTTGAGCCCGGCGAGGAAATAGGGCAGCGCCGCTGGCAGGCGCAGCAGGAAAAGCGTCTGTGCCCGCCCGGCGCCATAGAGCTTGTAGAGGTCCAGGAGGTTGTGGTCCGTCGACTTCAGGCCCTGCACCGTGTTCGAGAGCACCGGAAAGAAGGCGACGATGAAGGCGCAGATGAGGAGCGCGGTCTGGGTGGTCGGCGCATAGATCAGGATCAGCGGCGCGATCGCGACGATGGGCGTCACCTGCAGGATGACGAGATAGGGGCTGAGCGCGATCTCGATCCAGCGCGACTGGACGAGCAGGATCGCCAGCAACAGGCCGCCGCCGAGCGCCAGCCCGAGCGCGGCAAAGGTGATCTTGAGCGTCACCAGAAGCGCGGGGCCGAGGATGTTCCAGTCGGTGATCATGGCGCCCGCGACGCGGACGGGGCTCGGCAGGATATAGTGCGGCACGTTGAAGGCCGTTACATACCACTGCCAGAAGCCGACGAGGGCCACGAGCATCAGGATCGGGATCAGGATCTTGAGCGCACGCTCCCTGCGCATCGCGGAGGAACGATCCGGCGTCAACGCCTCACTCATCGGGCGTCCCCTTGCCGATCGCGGTAAGAAGCGACGCCGAGGCGCGCTGGCACATGACGCGATATTCCTCGGTCGTGCGGTAGTCGGCGCTCGACGACGCGCCCCGCTCGATCGCAAGATCGTCGACGACGCGGCCGGGGCGTGCCGCCATCACCACCACGCGCTGCGAGAGATAAACCGACTCGAAGACCGAGTGGGTGACGAAGACGACCGTCCAGCCGAAGGTCTGCCAAAGGTGCAGGAGATCGTCGTTGAGCTTCTGGCGGGTGATCTCGTCGAGCGCCGCGAAGGGCTCGTCCATGAGCAGGATCTTCGGGCGGGTCACCAGCGCTCGGGCAATGGAGACGCGCATCTTCATGCCGCCGGAGAGTTCGCGCGGATAGGCCTCCGCAAAGCCGCCGAGGCCGACCATCTCCAGCGCCTCGTCGATCTTGGGGCGGGCGACCTTCAGCGTCTGGCCCTTGAGGCGGAGCGGCAGCCAGACATTCCTTGCCACCGTCGCCCAGGGCATCAACGTCGCCTCCTGGAAGACGAAGCTCATGTCCATTTCCGGCCGGCCGGCGGCATCATAGGTCGCGCTCTTCCAGTCGATCGTGCCGCCCGAGGGCTCGGAAAGGCCGGCGAGCATGCGAAGGACCGTGGACTTGCCGCAACCGGACGGACCGAGCAGGCTCAGGAACTCGCCGTCGGCGATGTCCATGTCGAGGCCGGCGAGCGCCGTCGTGCCGTTCGAAAAGGTCTTCGTAACGCCGCGCAGTGAGACAAGGGGCTTCGGGCGGGCTCGCGGCGGGGTGGCATCGATGGCTGCTGTCATGAACGGACCCCGGCATGGACCGCACACGACACCTCGACAGACGGTGTCACGGTCCGCAAAAGCGGACCATCCACGAAAAGTCGCCTTGCGGCCACCGCACCCTCACTCTTCTGCATCATCGTCCGACGTGGATGGCCACCTTCGCGGGCCATGACAAATTCCAGTGCGCAGCCTCGCGGCACCGGCCGCGAGGCTCAACGGTCACTTCTTGAGATCCATACCCACCTTCTTGCACACGAAGGAGGTGTCATAGACCTTGGAGAGATCGAGGTCGGCCTTCACCACCTTGGCCTCGACCATCTTGCCGTAGAAGTCCTTGACCGCCGCATCGGTGAAGCAACCGATGCCGCCCTCGTCCGTCGCCCCGGACTCGACGATGCCATACTGCTGCATCATCGTGATCGAGAAGTCGATCTGACCGTCCGTCATTTCCGGATTGTCTTTCTTGATCAGATCGTTGGCAGCCTTGTTGTCGCCATAGAGATAGTTGTACCAGCCGATGATCGAGGCATCGACGAAGCGCTGGACAAGGTCCTTGTTGGCGGCAACGTAGTCCTGCTTGGCCTCGATCAGCGTCGCGGGCGTCGAGAAGCCGGCGTCGGCGAGCAGGAAGAGTTCCGGCTTGATGCCGCCCTCCTTCTCGATCGCGAAGGGCTCGGAGGTAATGTAGCCCTGCTGGGCCGACTGCTTGTCGGCGAGGAAGGGTGCGGGATTAAAGGTGTAGGGCTTGTACTGCTCGTCCTTGAAGGCCGGCCAGGTCGCCTTCATCCACTGGAAATAGGTCGCAAAACCGTCCTTGCCCATGAAGATGGTCGGCAGCTTGGTGAGATCCTCGAACTTTTCGATGCCCACGTTCGGATGGGCGATGAGGACCTGCGGGTCCTTCTGGAAGATCGCGGCGACCTCGACCACCGGCACGCCCTGCTCGGCGGCCGAGAAGGTGCCGAGCAGATTGCCCTGCATGTAGAAATTGATCTTGTCGGCGAGCAGGAGCGCCTGATTGGCCGCCTGCGGCCCACCCTGGATGATGGTCACGTCGAGACCGTATTTCTCATAGGTGCCGTCGGCGACCGCCTGGTAGAAACCGCCATGTTCCGGCTCGGCGAGCCAGTTGGTGCCGAAGGTCACCTTGTCGAGCGCGAAGGCCGGCGAGGCGAGAAGTGCCGCGGTGCCCGCGGCCAGCACGCAAAGCGTCGCATTCCATCCCGAAAGCTTCGTCATCGTGAATACTCCGTTCCCCATGCCGTGCACCGGCATTATCCGATCATTCACCTGAAAACCGCCGGGCGAGCCGGCGGTATCCCTACCGAGGCCGCCGCCAATCGACTAGAAATGCGGCAGGACTTCGGTCTGCACAGTCGGCAGGCAGACTAGGACATTCCGCCGCCGCTGCAAATACATTCCTTGATGCCGGGACGTCGTCCACAATCCGGCCCGGCATGTCGGCGCGGCAGGCGGGCGCGTCGATGACAGGTAGGCCTGCAACCATGCAATCGATCAACGCAAAGTCACCCGCGACCGTCGATCTCGGCGTCAGGATCGGCTATATGCAGCAGACGATCCCTTCCCGACTCACTTCCTTCCTTCAACTGGAGTTTCCCATGGCGATCACCCGCTTCGACAAGGGCCCGCGCATGAGCCAGGCCGTGGTCCATGGCAACATGGTCTATCTTGCCGGCCAGACGGCGGAGAACGGCGCGACCGTCGCCGACCAGACCGCCGAGATTCTTGCCAAGATCGACGCCCTGCTGGCCCGGGCAGGAACCGACAAGTCGCATCTTCTGCAGGCGACGATCTGGCTTTCCGACATGGCGACCTTCGACGAGATGAACAAGGTCTGGGAAGCCTGGGTCGATCCGGACAATCCGCCGGCCCGGGCCACGGGTGAGGTCAAGCTGGCGGCGCCGCGCTATCTTGTAGAGATCATCATCGTCGCCACCCTGCCCTGAGGCAATCCGACCCGCCGGCAGCAGCGGCATCTTACGCCCGAAAGAGACACGTCATGGCCCTTCCCTTCTTCTGGAACGAGATGAACACGACGGATTTCGCCGGGCTCGACCCTGAACGGACCGTCGCCGTGCTGCCGATCGCCTCGACGGAGCAGCACGGGCCGCATCTGCCGATTGCCACCGACGCGGCGATCGCCACCGGCATGATCGCAGAGGTGAAGGCGCAAAAGCCCGACGACCTCGATCTGCTCGTCCTGCCGATCCAGGAGATCGGCAAGGCCAACGAGCATGTCTACGGGCCTGGAACGCTGTCCTTCGGTGCCGACCTGTTGATCCCCGCCTGGACGGCCATCGGCGAGAAGGTCAATGCGGCGGGCGTCAAGAAGCTGATCATCGTCAACTCCCATGGCGGCAACGTCGACATCATGAGCATCGTCGCGCGCGAACTGCGCGTGCGCTTCGCCATGGCGGTCGTCGCGACCCAGTGGAGCCGGTTCGGGACGCCCGAAGGGCTCTATGACGAACGGGAGAAGCGCTACGGCATTCACGGCGGCGACATGGAAACGTCGCTGATGCTGCATTTCCGGCCGGACCTCGTGCGCATGGAGCGGGCGATGGACTTCGTTTCGGCAGCCGAGGACATGTCGGCGACCTACACTTTCCTGCAGCCGACGCCGCCGCATGCGCTGGCGTGGATCGCACATGACCTCAATCCGCACGGGGCACTCGGCGATGCCTCCAAGGCGACGGCCGCGAAGGGCGCGGAAACCTGCCACTATCAGGCGGCAGCCTTTCTTGCCCTTGCCCGGGACCTGAAGCGTTTTCCGCTCGGCAATCTCTACAAGCCGTAGGCCGCCAGAGCCGCGCCGCTTCGGCTGCCGGCCATCACGCCAAAAAAAAGACCGCCTTGCGGCGGTCTGAAGTCATAGGGAGGAAACGCCCTAAAGAGGGCAAGTGAAAGATGCCCCAGTTCACCCCATTGTGCAATGCACAATCCGCATGGCAGCAATGCAGAAACATTTAGGCATACCAGATACCACAACCACTGGACTCGTGGTTTTCTTCTATAATTCAATGCCTTGCTCCAATTCTCATACTGTATCATTTTTATCACTCTTCGCCTGCTCATCCCGATAACGAAGCCGTGATCGGCACCTTTTGCGGCTGATCCGCCACGAGATCTTGCGGACGGCGGGCAATTCGAGCCAGAAATTGACAACCGGCAAGACGCAGAAATACGCCTCGGAGGCTTTTGCCTCCCGGGCTTCCAGGGAGAAGACAAAATGAGCGAAAACGCGCTTTGGAGCCCCTCAGAGGAGCGGATCGAGGCGGCTCAGATGACCGCGTTTCTTCACTTCTGCGAGGCGCGTCTCGGACGTGCGTTCGCGGACAGCCGGGATCTCCACCAGTGGTCGATCACCGACCCCGGCGCCTTCTGGGATGCGATCTGGGATTTCTGCGGCGTGATCGGCGACAAGGGCGCAGAGCGGCTGGCGGACGGCGACAAGATGCCGGGCGCGCGCTTCTTTCCCGAGGCGAGCCTGAACTTTGCCGAAAATCTCCTTCGCGACGGCGACACGGACGATGCCCTCGTCTTCTGGGGCGAGGACAAGGCGCGGGCGCGCTGGAGCTTCAACGACCTCAAGGCCACCGTCTCGCGGCTGCAGAAGGCCATGCAGGCGATGGGCATTTCCGCCGGCGACCGGGTTGCCGCCCTGATGCCGAACATGCCGGAAACGATCGCCTTCATGCTGGCGACGACCTCCATCGGCGCGGTCTGGTCGTCGGCCTCGCCGGATTTCGGCCCGCGCGGCGTGCTTGATCGCTTCGGCCAGATCGAGCCGAAGCTCTTCGTCACGGTCGACGGCTACTGGTATGCCAGCAAGCGGATCGAGATCGGCGACAAGCTGAAGGAGATCGTGCCGCAGCTGCCGAGTGCCGAGAAGGTCGTCATCGTGCCCTATCTCGGCATCGCCGACGAGGTTGCCTCGAGCGTCGAGCGAACCGAGACCCTGGAGACCTTCGTTGCCCCCTTCGAGGCCGGTCCGATGCATTTCGCGCGGCTGCCCTTCGACCATCCGCTCTATATCCTGTTTTCCTCCGGCACCACGGGCGTGCCGAAATGCATCGTCCACCGGGCTGGTGGCGTGCTGCTGCAGCACCTGAAAGAGCACAAGCTGCATGCCGATACGCGCCCGGGCGACCGGGTGTTCTATTTCACCACCTGCGGCTGGATGATGTGGAACTGGCTCGTCGGCGGGCTTGCCGCCGGCGCGACGCTGCTGCTCTTCGACGGCTCGCCGTTCCATCCCGGCCCCGAAGTGCTCTTCGATCTTGCCGACGCGGAACGCATGACGCTGTTCGGCACATCGGCGAAATACATCGACGCGGTGAAGAAAGCCGGCCTGATGCCGGTCTCCAGCCACAGCCTCGACAGCGTCCGGGCGATCTGCTCGACCGGATCGCCGCTGGCGCCGGAAAGCTTCGATTTCGTCTACCAGGGCATCAAGGCCGACGTGCATCTCGCCTCGATTTCCGGCGGCACCGACATCGTTTCCTGCTTCGTGCTCGGCGATCCGACGCGACCGGTCTACAAGGGCGAGATCCAGGGGCCGGGCCTCGGCATGGCGGTCGAGGTCTGGAATGACGAGGGAGGCCCCGCCGTCGTGGGCGAAAAGGGTGAGCTCGTCTGCGTCAAACCGTTCCCGGTCATGCCGCTCTATTTCTGGAACGATCCGGACAACGCGAAATACCGCGCCGCCTATTTCGACCGCTTCGACAATGTCTGGTGCCACGGCGATTTCGCCGAGGTCACGGCGCACGGCGGCCTCGTCATCCACGGCCGCTCGGACGCCACGCTCAACCCCGGCGGCGTGCGCATCGGCACGGCGGAGATCTACGCCCAGGTGGAGCAGATCGAGGAGGTGCTGGAGGCGATCTGCATCGGCCAGGACTTCGACGGCGACGTGCGCGTGGTGCTCTTCGTGCGGCTGAAGCCTGGTGCCGAGCTGACCGGGGATCTGGAAAAGCGCATCAGGACCAAGATCCGCACCGGCGCCAGCCCGCGCCACGTGCCGGCCAAGATCGTCGCCGTGACGGACATCCCGCGCACCAAGTCCGGCAAGATCACGGAGCTTGCCGTGCGCGACGTGGTGCATGGACGCGAGATCAAGAACAAGGAAGCGCTCGCCAATCCGGAGGCGCTGGACCTCTATCGCGACCTGCCGGAGCTTGCGGGCTGATCACCCAAACGACGAACGGCCGGCGCTCCCGTGATGTCGCGGGCGCGCCGGCCGTTTCAGTCTCGCAAGCGGGAGGCGGCCTGCCTCCCAGAACGGGCTTGGCCGAGGGTCAGTTCGCCGGCTTGTCCGCGGCGTCGGCCGTCCTCAGGGCCTGCCGGCCGCTCGACGCCATCAGGTGATCGAGGACCGGGATCACCTCGTCGCTGACAATGCGGGCGCCATTCGTATTGAGATGGTTGTCGTCGAGGTAAAGCGGCTTGTTGTCCTTGTAGAACCAGCATGCGGACGAATCGCAAAGGCTCGCGGCCGGATCGACACGAACGAGATTGGGCTTGTCACCGAGACTGTCCATGATCTCGACGATGTCCCTGGCCCGGTTCTCGAAGACCTGCCTCGGCCGTGAGGCGAAATTGTCTTCCTTGTCCGTGATCGAGAGGCGCGCCGACGTATAGGTCACGTGATAGCCGACCTCGGGAATGGGATAGACCAGCACGACCTTCTTGCCCGCGGCGAGCATCCGGTCGATCATCGCGGTGAAGCGCTGGCGGAAGAGATCAAGCCGGGCATTGCGGTCGAGAATCTGGCCGTTGCCGTTTTCCAGCGTCGGGAAGGGGAAATCGGCGGCCGGGCCGAGGCTCGGATCGGGCCCCTCGACATAGGCGACATAGTTGCCGGCCACGACCGCGACGTCGATCGACGGGGTGTCGACAATGTAGTCCATGCTTTTTTCAGCGAACCTCAGACAGGCCGTGTCGGAAAGGCCCGCGATCCGGTAGTAGTCCGTCACCGCCGGGCAGCCCGGGCGCACGAGAGCCAGGATCGATTCATCGCGCGCGGCGGCCTGCCTGCCGAGTTCGTCCAGCAGACCCGCCCCATGGCTGTCGCCGAAAAGGGCGATGCGCGGCGTCACGTCGGCGCCGAAGACGCAGGCACCGGCCGGATCATTCATCGGCGCGTCGGGGTTCTGGCAACGCGCCATGTAGTCCTTGCTGTAGTCGGCGGCGGCGAGAATCTGCAGCGTCTTGTCGGAGAAGCGCTGGGGAATACCATCCATCGAGATGATGACGAGCCGCGGCACGACCAGAAGCGCCGCGGCAATGCCGGCGTAGGCGAAGATCCGGGCCGGCGGCGCCTTGGCGCGGCGGAAGGGCGTCTCGACATATTTCCACGACAGCCAGCCGAGCAGGAAGGAGAGCGCCAGAAGGCCGACGATCTCGACCGGCGTCAGCTTGTCGATCGCCATGTAGTGGGCATAGACGAAGAGCGGTCCGTGGAAGAGATAGAGCGAATAGGAGATCTTGCCGGTCCACACCATCGGACGCGTCGACAGGAGCCGGCCGGCACCCGTCAGTCCGTTGGCGTTGAAGATGATGACGAGCCCCGCGCCGACGACCGGCAGCAGCGCCGCAAACCCCGGAAAACGGACCGAGTCATAGAGCACCATGGTCGCCATGATCATCGCGAGACCGATGGCGGAGCCGGCTTCCGAGACCCAGCGCGGCCAGTGCTTCGGCACGAGGACGAAGGCGCAGAAAGCACCGAAGAGGAGCTCGTAGCCACGGAAGGGCAGCAGGAAGAAGGCGTGCAGCGGCTTGTTGGCCACGCCCCAGACGGAGATCCCCAGCGAGACGAAGAAGGCGAGGATGATGAAGGGAAGAACCAGATTCTTCCGGAACTTGCTGACGATGATCATCAGGAAGGGGAAGAAGAAATAGAACTGCTCCTCGACCGCCAGCGACCAGGTGTGCAGCAGGGGCTTCGAATCGGCCGTCAGCGTCATGTCGAAGGCCTGAAAGAGGAAATCGACATTCGAGAAGGAGAAGATCGCGGCAATCGCGGCCTTGCTGGAGAGCACGAAATCGCGCGGGAAGAGGACGAAATACGAGCAGACCGTCGTGAACAGGACAAGAGCCAGAAGGGCCGGAATGATGCGGCGGATACGACGGATATAGAAGCCCGTGAAGGTGAATGTCCCGTCCGTCATCTCCCGATAAATGATCGAGGTAATCAGGAAGCCGGAAATCACGAAAAAAACGTCCACGCCGGCATAACCGCCGGAAAACACGCTGAGCCCTGCGTGGTAAAGCAGGACCGAGATGATGGAGACAGCCCGCAATCCATCAATTTCAGAGCGGTAAACCATCAATAACCCCCTCAAATCACCTAAAGCAGCAAATACAACAAATGCCCCTGAAGCCGACGATCAAACATGAATGGAAAAATCAAAATTAACGATCTCGGATCATGAAATTAGTATAGATGTTTTTCTGCTGCCTTCAATCCGAATCTAAATCAAAGTCAATCAATTTTCATCGGGCTGAATCTTTTCATCCACGCGTGTTTGACCAATATCGTTAAAGTTAATAACTTATAATAGACTACGCGATACGAGGAAAAAACTTGGTTATTGTCAGAATAGTCAATCCCAACGTCACACGGCTGGCAGTTTTCGACAGGGCACATTTAGGCGTCGACATGATGCACACATGTGATTTCAAAGCTTTGGCTTTGCTCGGCGCGGCTGCTCAATTCGGGACAATCTGCCGGCAGCCTCTCAGCCGCACCCGCAAGGCGGCTATATTGTGCGCCGCCGAATATTCGAACTTGCTCACGGGGGGCTTTACAGTCCTCGCCCGTCCAGCCGCTCCCGGCACTATGGCACGGAATAGCCCCCAGCAAAAAGGGGCCCGGAAGGCCCCTTTCTTTTATTCATGGTGAACGGCAGGACTGTCGTTCCCGGCGCTCAGGCGTAGCCGTTGGACTTCAGATAGGCGACCACTTCGCTCGCCAGTTCCTCCGGCGTCTTGCTGCCCGATGTCAGAACGATCTCCGCATTCTCGGGCTCCTCGTAGGGGCTGTCGATGCCGGTGAAATTCTTGATCTGGCCGGCGCGAGCCTTCTTGTAGAGGCCCTTCGGATCGCGCTGCTCGGCAATCTCGATCGGCGTGTTGACGTAGATCTCGATGAACTCGCCCGCCTCCATGAGATCGCGCGCCATCCGGCGCTCCGACCGGAAGGGCGAGATGAAGGAGACGAGGACGATGAGACCTGCGTCGACGAAAAGCCTCGCCGCCTCCGAGACGCGTCGAATATTCTCGACGCGGTCGGCATCGGTGAAGCCGAGATCCTTGTTAAGGCCGTGGCGGACGTTGTCGCCGTCGAGCGTGTAGGTGTGGCGCCCCTCCACGTGGAGCATCTTCTCCACGAGGTTCGCCACCGTCGACTTGCCGGCGCCGGAAAGACCGGTGAACCAGAGGACGACCGGCTTCTGGCCCTTGGCCTCGGCCCGAGCCTGCTTGGTCACGTCCAGCGCCTGCCAGTGGATGTTATCGGCGCGGCGCAGGCCGAACTCCACCATGCCTGCCCCAAGCGTGAGGTTGGTCAGGCGGTCGATCAGGATGAAGGAGCCGGTGTCCCGGTTCTCGCTGTAGGGATCGAAGGCGACCGGCTCGGACAGCGCCAGATTGACCACCGCGACCTCGTTCAGCGACAGCTTCTTGGCGGCCAGCTTGTTGAAAGTGTTGATATCGACCTTGTGCTTGATCTCGGTGACCGTCGCCGTGACCGTCTTCGACCCCATCTTGAGCAGATAGGCACGGCCGGGCAGCATCTCCTCGTCCGACATCCAGATCAGCTCGGCGGCGAACTGGTCGGACACGTCGGGGCGGTCCTCGGGCGTTGCCAGCACGTCGCCGCGCGAGATGTCGATCTCGTCGGCGAGCGTTAGCGTGACGGCCTCGCCGGCGCCGGCTTCCTCCAGATCACCGTCCATGGTGACGATCGACTTCACCGTGGACGTGCGGCCGGATTTCGCGACGACGATCGGGTCGCCGGGCTTCACGAGGCCCGACGCGATGGTGCCGGAAAAGCCGCGGAAATCGAGGTTCGGACGGTTGACCCACTGAACCGGCATGCGGAAGGACTGCGAGAGGCGGTCCTCGGCGACGTCGACGCTCTCCAGATGCTGGACGAGCGTCGGGCCGTCGTACCAGGGCATGTTCGGCCCCTTGTCGAGGACGTTGTCGCCGAAACGGGCCGAGAGCGGGATGGCCTGCAGCGTCTTGAAACCGAGATCCCTGGCGAATTCGGTGTACTCGGCGACGATCTTGTCGAAGACCTCCTTGGAATACTCCATCAGGTCGATCTTGTTGACCGCCAGCACGACATGCTGGATGCCGAGCAGCGAGACGATGTAGGAGTGGCGGCGGGTCTGCGGCAGGATGCCCTGCCGGCTGTCGACCAGGATCACGGCGAGATCCGAGTTGGACGCGCCGGTCGCCATGTTGCGGGTGTATTGCTCGTGGCCGGGCGTATCGGCGACGATGAACTTGCGAAGGTCCGTGGCGAAGAAGCGGTAGGCAACATCGATGGTGATGCCCTGCTCGCGCTCGGCCTCAAGGCCGTCGACCAGCAGCGCGAAATCGATATCCTCGCCCACCGTGCCGTGCTTGCGGCTGTCGCGCTCCAGGCTCGCAAGCTGGTCCTCGAACAGAAGCTTGGTGTCGTAGAGGAGACGCCCGATGAGGGTGGACTTGCCGTCGTCCACCGACCCGCAGGTGAGGAACCGCAGGAGGCTCTTCTGCTCGTGACGCGTCAGGTAGTCCTGGAAAGCGGAAAGATCGAGAGCTTCGACGTTCATCAGAAATATCCTTCCCGCTTCTTCTTTTCCATGGAGGCGGCTTCATCGTGGTCGATGAGACGGCCGGAGCGCTCCGACGTGCGGGCGATCAGCATTTCGCGCACGATCTCGGGCAGCGTCGCGGCGTCGGAGGAAATCGCCCCGGTGAGCGGATAGCAGCCGAGCGTGCGGAAGCGGACCAGCCGCTCCTGCGGCTGTTCGCCGGGGTTCATCGGCATGCGCTCGTCGTCGACCATGATCAGCATGCCGTCGCGTTCGACCACGGGCCGCATGGCCGCGAAGTAAAGCGGCACGATCGGGATGTCTTCCTTCAGGATATATTGCCAGATGTCGAGCTCGGTCCAGTTGGAGAGCGGGAAGACGCGGATCGACTCGCCCTTCTTCACCCGGGCATTGTAGATATTCCACAGCTCCGGGCGCTGGTTCTTCGGATCCCAGCCATGATTGGCCGTGCGGAAAGAGAAGATACGCTCCTTGGCGCGGCTCTTTTCCTCGTCGCGGCGGGCACCGCCGAAGGCGGCGTCGAAACCGTATTTCGTCAGCGCTTCCTTGAGCGCCTCGGTCTTCATGACCTGGGTATAGAAGGACGAGCCGTGATCGAACGGATTGATGTTCCTGGCCACGCCATCCTGATTGGTGTGGACGATCAGGTCGAGGCCGAGGCGCTTGGCCGTGTCGTCGCGAAACTTGATCATCTCGCGGAACTTCCACGTCGTATCGACGTGGAGCAGCGGGAACGGCGGCTTGGAAGGATAAAAGGCCTTCATCGCGAGGTGAAGCATCACCGCCGAATCCTTGCCGATCGAATAGAGCATCACCGGATTGCGGAATTCGGCCGCGACTTCGCGAATGATATGGATCGATTCGGCTTCCAGCCGCTTCAAATGCGTCAGGCGATCAATGGACAAGGCCAATACCTCTTCAAAAAATGCTGGGACTTCGGCTCCGGCGCCTTCAGCTGCCGCGACCGGCGGGCGCAAGTCCTCTCCATCGCGGATATAGAGCCTTCGCTTGCCTGCCTACAAGAAAAGTGGATGCAAATTTTGACCACTTCGGAGCATAGGCTTGCGCGCCGTCATGCCGGAAGGGGCGAGAGCCCGCCGGCGGCGATGAAGAACGGATTGGCAAAGTCGCTGTCCGACGGCTGGTTGCGCTTGCCGTAGACGAGTGGCGAGCCGTCGAGATTGACGACCGAGCCGCCCGCGGCACGCAGCACCGCGTCGCCGGCCGCCGTGTCCCATTCCATGGTGCGGCCGAAGCGCGGATAGAGATCGGCCTCGCCGCTAGCCACCAAACAGAACTTCAGTGACGAACCGGCCGCCCGGAAGTCGGTGACGTTGTAGTTGCCAAGGTAGGACTGCGTCTCGGGCGTATTGTGGGAGCGGCTGCCGATCGCCGTGACGGCGCCGCTTGCCGGGCGAACGGAGATGGCGGCCGGGGCCTCTGCGACACCGTCCCTGACCGCCGCATGATAGGCCTTGCCATCGGCCGCGACATAGAGATCGCCGAGCGCCGGGGCATAGACGACGCCCGCCGTCGGCACGCCATGCTCGATCAGGGCAATGTTGACCGTGAACTCGCCGTTCCGGTTGATGAATTCCTTGGTGCCGTCGAGCGGATCGACGAGGAAGAAGCGCTCGGCAACAACCGGGATCCGGCCAGCGGCGACCTCCTCCTCGGCGACGACCGGAATATCCGGGGCAAAGGCCTTCAGCTTTTCCAGAATGATCGCCTCGGCGCGCGCGTCCGCCTCGGTCACGGGCGAGGCATCGGACTTCACGGTGACCGCGATCTCACCGGCGTAGACGCCCATGATCGCCACACCGGCCTCAAGGGCGGTCTCCGTCAAAAAGGTAATCATCTTGTCCGAATTCAAGGCATTCATTGCATGCATCTCGATCATCGTTGGAAAGGGATTGGAAGCCGGTCTCCCGATGTCCCCGGGTCCGCGCTTCCGGTCATTCTTCTGACAGCCATCCCCTCGCCCGCCGCCCCGTCCTATACCCCGAATAGCGTTGTCCCTGCGTGCAATGCAACAAAATAGCCAAGGACCGGTGAGGACTTTTTGGAAAAATAGTTTTCAGTCTCCCGAATCGGCCTCGCCCGACACGGCCTTCCCTGGAATCCCAGCTGGGATCATCCGGCCGGGCGCATTCGATTTGGAGCGGGCACGACGAGCGGGACGACAAGATTCCGTATGACACGCCAACCGAAGCGAGGCACAGTTGTGCCGCGCTGCCCCGTTCGTTATCGCGTCCGCTTCGGGATCGAATTCCACTCATGTCCTTCTCGCCGCTCTCCCATGGCCTTTGGGCCGTGACCGCCCCGCCCGCCCCCGATCTTTCGACGCTGCAGGAGGGCCTGACCGTGGACGTCGCCGTCGTCGGCGCCGGCTTCACCGGCCTTTCGGCGGCGCTGTCGCTTGCCCGGGAGGGGGCGAGCGTCGCGGTGCTGGAGGCGGAGGAGATCGGGTTTGGCGGGTCCGGCCGCAATGTCGGCCTGGTCAATGCCGGCCTCTGGATGCGGCCCGACGACATCTGCAAGGCGCTCGGTCCGAAGCATGGCGAGCGGCTGCTGGAGCGCCTCGGCAACGGTCCGCACGAGGTCTTTCGCCTGATCGAGAGCTTCGGGATTGCCTGTGAAGCCAATCCCGCCGGCACCTTGCATTGCGCCGCCGACGAGGCGGGCCTTGCCGACCTGCGCCGGCGCGAGATCGAATGGCAGCGGCGGCGGGCGCCCGTGGAGCTCCTCGACCGGCAGGAAACCGCCCGGCTGGTCGGCAGCCCGGCCTATGCCGGGGCGCTGCTCGACCGGCGCGCGGGAACGCTGCAGCCGCTGGCCTATGTCCGCGGGCTCGCCAGGGCCGCGCTTGCCCATGGCGCGCGGATCTTCGTCCGCAGCCCCGTCCAGACCATGCAGCGGACATCGGGCCTGTGGGACCTTCGGACGGCGAAGGGCCGCGTGCGTGCCGAGCGACTGGTTCTTGCCAGCAACCTCTATTCGGCGGCCGCGACGGCGCCGATCGCATCGGAAATGGTGTGCCTGCCCTATTTCAATTTCTCGACGCCGCCGCTGGACGATGAGCTGCGACGGACGATCCTGCCCGAGGCGCACGGCGCCTGGGACACGAAGACGGTCCTCACCTCGATCAGGCTCGACGCCGAAGGGCGACTTGTCATCGGCAGCGTCGGCGCCCTGCGGGCCGGCGGCCTCGGCCTCCACAAGGCGTGGGCGCAAAGAACCATGCACCGGCTGTTTCCCGTGCTTCGGGGGATCGGTTTCGAGCACGGGTGGTACGGCTGGATCGGGATGACGGACGACAGCATTCCGCGCCTGCATGCCCCCGGCGACGGCTCGGTCACCATCTGCGGCTACAACGGCCGGGGCATTTCGCCGGGAACGGTGTTCGGCCAGATCCTGGCGGACTATGTGGCCGGGCGAACCGGCGAGGCCGACCTGCCCCTGCCGGTGACGCCGGTTCACCTGCCGCTCGCGCGCGGGGCCCGGTCGCTTGTCGTGGAGGCGGGCGCTCAGGCGGCCCATTTCGTTGGTGCCAGGGCGTTGCCGCTCTCGGGCCAATAGGGCGTTTCACGTGAAATCGGAAGGCCGGCAAGCGAAGCCGGCCATGCCGGGCCGTCTCAGCTGGAAAAGGTGATCGTGTCCGACACCCGCGGCCGCATGGAGAAGAAGCGATCGAAAGTATAGCCGTGATTGTTGCCGAAGCCGGCCCAGTTGGTCGCGATCAGCCACTGGTAGGCGTAGCTGACCTCGACGACAATCAGTTGAGTTCCCGACGGGATGGCATCGGCGCCCACGGTGATGGGCCCGTTTGCGCCCGACGAGAGCGCCGTCGCGCCGTTGTAGGCCTTCGACCAGACCACCTTGTTCTTGTCGTCAACGACGCTGACCACGATCCGCAGACCGGATGTGCTGTAGGGCGAGAGGATCGCGTCGGCAGCCTCAAAGATCCCGTTCATCTCGCTTGTCGTCATCGTGCTCGACTGACCGACCAAGTCCGCGATCGTGAAGGAAATGCGGTCGACGCGGCGCGAGACCCGCAGGACCTCTCCGATTTCCGATGTCCCGAGGAAAAGGAGCAGAAGAATCGGAGCGATGAAGGCGAATTCCACGGCGGCGACGCCGCCCGTGGCACGTCCGAACGCCCCAAGACGGCCGAGCATGCCCGAAGCGGCGGATGACGGGCGATGGCTCCGACGATGCCCCCGGATGCCCATCGCGGCCACTTTCAGCGTCATTTCCGTCCAAAACCGCCTGAGAACATACGGGCCGGATTTTCTCCGAAGGTCATCGATCTGCATCAGAAGGGCTCGTTTCGGAATATGGCGGTGGCATTCAGCAGGATCGTACCATTGGCTCCAACACTGCCGCTGACGGGCAGAAGCCCAAGGAGACGAGTCCACGGCAGGAAAATGCGCACTTCGACGATCTGGCTGGTCGAGCCCACGTTGAAGCTTGTACTGGTCAGAAGATTGCCGTCGGCATCGAGAGGCAAGGCCGTCGACGCGTCGGCGAAGCTCGCAAGCACCTGTGAATCCACGTAAATCTTGTTCGAACAATCGAAAAGATCGAACATCTTGTCACAAACGGCGGACTTGAAATCATCGACGGACATGCTGCTGTTCTGCGCCTGACCGGTCTTGATCAAGCGCGCCGCATCGGAAACGCTCTGGTCCAGCACGGATTCGGTGAAGTACATCAGGCCCGTTTCCGTGAGCGCTCCGCAAAAAGCGAGGAAAGGGAAGGCCAGGATCGCAAACTCGATCGCCGTCGCGCCCCGCCGTTCCGCCGTGAAGCGCCGGAACAGACGCCCGATTCTTCGCCATCGCTTTCTCATGCCGAAACCCGCAATCTGGAGATAACCGATAGAATTTCCTGGAAGACAGACGTCAGGGCGCCTGGATTGGTCACGTTGTAGTAGTACGACTCCGCTGTCGCGCAACTCTTCAGCAACGCCTCGTCGCCGTCGATCACCCGAATGGTGAAGATCGTGATATCGCTATTCTTGATGTTGGTGCACGTTGCCGTCGTGGACGAGTCAATCGTGGAAACGTTGCTGGTCAGCGTGCTTTGCGTATTCTCACCGTCGGTGAGAAGAACAAGATAGCGCGAGATCTTCCGGGTCGACGTCTCCGTGGCCGCGTTCGACGTCGGCTTGCCGGGCGACAGGCTGTTCCAGCCCCAGAGCAGTCCGATCGGAATGTTGGTGTTGCCGCCGGCCTTGAGGTTGCCAACCATCGTCGCCAACCCGCTGTAGTCGGTCGTCAGCGGCTTGAGGGCGGTCGGGGTTCCCTGATCGTAGCAGTATGAAGAGGCTCGCGGATATTTTTCCGCCGTTGTCGGTGGGCTGGAAATGGAGATGTTGTTCAGATAGGTGCCCGATCGGTCGCCTACGCAGCCAAGCCAACTGGTCGACGTTTTCGAGCACTTGTAAGTCCAGGTGCTATAGTCGAAGTACCAAGTCGTGCAATAAGCAGCATCTTTGGGCCCCAGCCAGTTTGCGCCGCTGTAGGAGGTTCCCACATTCACCGTGACTGCATAGGGAATGACCGCGACCGAGGTTCGGCCCTTCTTGCCGGCCTCGCTGTTCTGGATCGTCGTCAGAAGAGACTTCGCCGCATCCTTCAGGTCATCGAGCTTGGTCTTGCCCCAGCTCGACCCCGGATTGCCCATCGAACCGGTCGTATCGAGAACGAGCCCGATTTCGGCGTAGTCGACGCCGTTCTGCACTGTCGACGAAATACCGAGGTCCATGTCGGAGATGTTCAGGAGACCCATGAAGGTCGTCGGCATGGACGCCGAAGCCGTCGCCGTGACCGTCCCGGTTGTCGCGTTCTGCGTATAGGTCAGGGAAAAATTCTCGAGCGCGGTCGAATTCATGTTGAGCGCGACGAGGGCATCCTTGTGGGCCTCGATCTCATCGCTCGTCATCCCCGCCTCGATGTCCTTGGCGATGGCAAGTGCGGCCATGTCCGTGACAATCTGCATCTTCGTCCGTTGCTGCGCGGCGCGGGAATAGTCGATGGCCATCCCCGCGGCCCCGAACAGAACCAGGGACATGAAGGCGGCCATGATGGCGAAATTGCCCGAGCGATCCGAAACGAAAGCTCTCAGAAGCGTCTTCCCGAAGGGAACTGCTCGCTTAACTGAAGACTTCAACTTCTTCATCTTACGATCCCGTGCGCCTGAATTGAGATCGAGCGCCCAAGGGTGAAAGCCACGACACACGCTATGCCGGACTACCCTCATACCTCGACTTTCCGAGTCCACAGCATCGCCGGACTACAGTTTATGTCGTGTAAATTTGAGACAAAAGCGGCGCTAATCCTTCGAATTGACTTAACAGACCCAAAATCCGGAACAAGAAAGATGGGGCTATCCGCCGCGCCGCAATGACACGGCGGACAGGGCTGTCAGTTCATTTCGGACGGGTGCATCAGGACGTGACCCGCAGCTTGGAGATGACCTTCAGGATCTCCTGGAACACCGATGTCAGGGCCGTCGAGTCCGTCACATTGTAGTAGTATTCCGACGAAGACGCGCATTCCTTCAGCAGCGATTCATTCCCGTCGACCACGCGAATGGTGAAGATGGTGATGTCGTTGCTCTTGATGCCGGAGCAGGTTGCCCTCGTCGCCGAGTCGATCGAGGAAACGTTCGAGGTCAACGTGCTTTGCGTGTTGTTGCCGTCGGTCAGAAGGATCAGGTAGCGGGACGTCGTATCGGTCGACCCCGCCATGGTGGCGCTGGAGGTCGGCGCGCCCGGCGTGAGGCTGTTCCAGCCCCAGATCAATCCGCTCGGAATGTTGGTGTTGCCACCGGCCGACAGGCTGTTGACCATCGTGGTGAGCGCGCTGAAGTCGGTCGAGAGCGGCTTGAGGGCAGTCGGCAGCGAGTAGCGCCCGGCGCAGTAGGCGGAGGCGCGAGGATATTTCTCGCTCGTCGTGGGCGGGCTGGAGATGGAGATGCTGGTCTGGTAGGTGCTCGACCGGTCGCCGACGCAGCCAAGCCAGGTCGTGGACGTGCTTCTGCAGTTGTTGTAGCGGTCATAGGACGTGCAGTAGGTGGAATCCTTCGGCCCCAGCCAGTTGGCGCCGCTGTAGGACGTTCCGACATTGACGGCGACGGCGTAGGGAACGATCGAGACCGCGGTTCGACCTGCCTGCCCGGCGGCACTGTTCTGGATCGTCGACAAAAGCGATGTCGTCGCGCTCTTCAGATCGTCGAGCTTGCTCACACCATAGCTCGAACCCGGATTGTTCATCGATCCGGTCGTGTCGAGAACAAGGGCGATTTGAACATAGTCGACGCCGTTCTGAACCGTGGACGAGATGCCGAGGTCCACGTCGTGGATGTTGAACAGCCCCATGAAGGTCGTCGGCATGGACGCCGACGCCGAGGCCGTCACCGTTCTTGCGGCCGGGTCCTGTCTGTAGGTGAGCGCGAAGTTGTCGACCTCGTTGGAATTGAAGTTCAGCGCGATGAGCGCGTCCTTGTGGGCGTCGATCTCGTCGCTCGTCTTGCCCGCCTCGATGTCCTTGGCGATGGCAAGGGCCGCCATGTCGGTGACGATCTGCATCTTGGTCCGCTGCTGGGCGGCGCGGGAATAGTCGATGGCCATGCCCGCCGCGCCGAGAAGAACCAGGATCATGAAGGCTGCCATGATGGCGAAATTGCCAGACCGGTCCGAAGCGAAGGCTTTGAGATGCTTCGATCCGGAAGAAATTCCTTTTCGAACTGAAGACGAAATCCTGTTCATGACGCGGCCCCACGAGACTGAAATCAGGTCGAGCGCAAGGGGCCAGAGCCACGACATCTGGCATGCTGGACGGCCCCCGAGCCTCGACTGTCCGAGGCGAGAGCATCATCGCGCCATAGTTGACGGGCCGTATATTTTCAGGGTCGCCAGGCTGCAATCCTCTCCAAAGGATTAACAGAGCCAAAATGCAAAAGAATGGATTTGAGACTATCTATCTTGCTGAAAAATTTTGCTAAAATTCATGTTTCGGATTTCAATCCAGGGTCGTCCATGCGGGCCGGATTCGATCGGGCCCGCGCAGGCCTTCATAGGCTGCTGCAAGGGCCAGCGTGAAGCGATCGCCATGGCGCGGGCCGACGATCTGGAGACCGATCGGCATCGCCGATGACGACCAGGCGCAGTTGATCGAGATGGCCGGCTGCTCGCCCATGTTCCAGGGCAGGGTGAAGGCGATATGTTCAAAGGGGCGCTCGGGATCGTCGATCGGAGAGGCCATTTCGGCCGAGAAGGAAATCACCGGCGCGACGGGCGACAGGACGGCGTCGACCGTGCCGAAGAGAGCGGCGGTGCGGCGGCGCATCTCGTAGGTGCCATTGAAGCCCTCCAGGGCACGCAATCCCGAGATCCCGGCGCCTTTCCCGGCCCATGCAAGCACATAGGGCAGCATGCGGGCACGCGCCTCCGGCGGCAGTTTTTCAAGGTCCACCCAGGCCCGGCAGCGCCAGAAATCGTCCATGCCGTCGAGAAGCGCGCGGTCGAGGATCCCGGGCACCGGCACGATCGTCGCGCCGTGCCGCTCCAGAAGGCGGGCGGCGGCCTCGACGGCCACGAGGATCTCGTCCTCCACGGCAAGCCCCACCCCCGCATCGAGCATCAATCCGATGCGCAGGCCCCCGAGATCAATGTCGAGATCCATCCAGTCGACCGCCTCCGGCGCAAGGGATGTCGCGTCACGCGCGTCGGGCAGCGCAAGGACGCCCATCGTCAGAGCCGCATCGGCGACGGTGCGGGTCATCGGGCCGGCACAGCGGCCAAGGTAGTAGGGGTCGATCGGCACGCGGCCGTTGCTTGGCTTGAAGCCGACGATGCCGCACCAGCCTGCGGGCAGGCGGATCGAGCCGCCGATATCCGTGCCGACATGCAGCGGACCGAGGCCGGCCGCCGCAGCGGCCGCCGCTCCGGAACTCGAACCACCCGGATTGCAGTCGAGATTCCAGGGATTGCGCGTCACGGGATGAAAGCTGGACAGCCCCGAGGACAGCATGCCGATGTCGGGGCAGGTGGTCTTGGCGAAGATGACGGCGCCAGCCTCCCGCAGCCGCTCGGCCGCCGGTGCATCCCGTTCGGCCGGGACGAGCGGCGTCGCCGCGCTGCCGAGAGGCACCGGCACACCCTTGGTCGCGATCAGCTCCTTGATCGTGACGGGCATGCCGTCGAGAGGCCCGAGAGCTTCGCCGCGCGCCCAGCGTTCGCTGGCAAGCGTTGCCGCATGGCGCGCGCCTTCCGGATCATAGGCATAGAGCGAGCGGATGCGCGGCTCGACGACGTCGATGCGGCGGACCAGCTCCTCGAAAAGGTCGAGCGGGGAAAGGCGGCATTTGCCGAAGGCGTCGGCGAGTTCGACGGCAGACAGATCAAGGGGCGACGTCGTCGAAAGGCTGGTCATGCGAACCGGTCGTGATGAAATCGGGACCGAAGGATCGCGGATAGCCGTTCCGGCGTCAATCGGCGGAGAGGGTCGCCGCCGGCTGCCCGCGGGCAAACGGGACCGGTGCGGCGACAAGGTCTTCGGCCCCAGCATTGCTGCCCTGATTCGCATGCCATTTCCGGGATGAAGAAGGGCTGCTATCCATGTGTCCTGGGGGACGTTGCGGGCATGCATCTTGCTGCCTGTCGGGCAGTCTTTGCATGGATGAGGGGGCAAGAGTGGCGCAAGCCATCGTTTTGGGCGCCGGCATGGTCGGCATTTCGGCAGCGCTGCACCTGCAGCAGCGCGGTTTCGACGTAACCCTCGTCGACCGGCGCGAGCCGGGCGAGGAGACGAGCTACGGCAATGCAGGCATCATCCAGACCGAGGCGGTCGAGCCCTATGCCATGCCGCAGGATCTGGCGACGCTGTTTGCCATTGCCCTGCAACGCAGCAACGACGTCCATTTCCATTGGCGCGCCTTTCCCTCCTATGCCCGGCCGCTGCTGGCCTACTGGTGGAATTCCACCGGTTCGGTCTACCAGCGCATCGCGCGGACCTATTCAGGCCTGATCGTGCGGGCGAGCGAGGAGCATCAGCCGTTCATCGAGGCGTCGGGCAGCGACGGCCTGATCCGGCGGACGGGCTATCGCTCGCTCTACCGGACCGCATCGAGGCTCGCCAAGGCGAAGGCGGCCGCACAACGGATCAAGGATACCTACGGCGTCGATTCGGATGTCATCGAACCGGAGGCCCTGACGGCGGCGGAGCCGGCGCTGAAGACAGGCGGCGCAGGTGCGATCCACTGGAAGCCGTCCTGGTCGGTGCGCGATCCCGGCGCGCTTGCCGCCGCCTACGCCCGGCTCTTTGTCGAGCGCGGCGGCAACATCATCCGTGCCGATGCCATGGGGCTGGCCCAGACACCGGCTGGCGGCTGGCGACTACCCGTCGGCGACGGGACAATCGAGGCCGAGCATGCGGTGATTGCGCTCGGTCCGTGGTCGCCGCATCTGGCCCTGAAATTCGGCTACAAGGTGCCGATGTTCCTCAAGCGCGGCTATCACCAGCATTACCTGCTGGAGCCGCAGTTGCAGATGCCGCTGCACGATCCGGAGCGCGGCTACTTCATGGCGCCGATGGTCCGGGGCCTTCGCATCACAACGGGTGCGGAACTCGCCGAGCAGTCGGCAAGCCAGACACCGGTGCAGCTCATGAAAGCGGAAACTGCGGCAAAGGAGTTGTTGCCGCTCGGCGCGAAGGTCGAGAACATGCCCTGGCTCGGTGCACGGCCCTGCATGCCGGACATGTTGCCGGTCGTCGGGCCGTCCAGCCGGCACAAGGGCCTGTGGTTCGACTTCGGCCATGGGCACCAGGGCCTGACGCTTGGCCCCGCGACCGGACGGCTGCTCGCGGAGATGATGACCGGCGAGGCCCCGATCGTCGATCCGACGCCGTTCAGCCCCGCCCGTTTCCGATAATCCCGGAGCGCCGATGCCTTGGGCGTCCACGGCTGCGTTCGGCTCAATGCCGGCTTTCTGCCAGCTTGCCCAGAAGCCGGATCAGTCGATCGTGCTCCTCAGCACCGAGCACGGAGACGAACCGGGCCTGATGTTCGGCCTGAAGCTCCATCGCCCTGGCGAGAAGGGCGCGGCCCTTGCGGGTCAGATGCAGGGCATAGGACCGCCGGTCGCTCGCCGACGGCCGACGCTCGATCAGGCCCCGGCCTTCGAGGTCATTGACCATCACGACGAAATTGGTGCGCTGGAGGCCGAGGGCCGCGCTGACGTCCGACTGGTTGAGACCGGGATTCTTCTGAATGACAAGCAGCGTGTAAAAATAGGCAGGCCTCAGGTCAGCCGCCGCGAGCGTCCGGATGAAATCGTCAGAAATTGTCAGTTGCGCCCGGCGGATGGCGTAGCCGAGGAAAGACGGCAATGCCCCGAGATCAACCATCCTCTCCCCTGGCTCGCCGGATTCCGTTTCGCCCGCTGCCGGCAAATCACCTTTACCATTATCCACTTGTGTTTGTTCGCCCATCTCATTCTCTCGATGGTCAAGAGGTCAAAAGATCTTCCTTCTCATCGCACGGCCGGGAGTGCCCCTGCTCCAACCGAGATGCTGGCCTCGCGATTACCGAAAGGCCGGAAGTCTTTCTCAATATTCTTTTTTTGTTTCCGATGTGAACGAAAATCGGTCGATTTTCAGAGTTATCAGACATGTTTTCACTGTAAATTGGTATGATTTCTATCAGGCTACCGAAGTTTTAATTCTTGACTTTGTTTTTCTACAATTTTCACTTTGGAAAATTTGCATAATATTGCACAATATTACACGCTGTCGCGACAGACTGCTTCAAGGCAGAAATCTGCTTGCCGGCTTACTAAAACTCATAAAATTCAAGGCATTGACCCGGCTGCCCGCAACCTTGGGCGCCCGAATGCCGCGACTGTCGTCGCGATGGCGAGGTCATGCCTTCCCGGATTTGCGCCAGCCGATGTCGTGATGGCGTCCGACCGGTCGCAGGACAGAGAGTCCGTCGCGGCAATCAGCGAGCATCCCGAAGAGGCGAACCCGATTGCCGCGTCATCGCCGCGTGCCGATCGTCTGCATGCGGCCAGCCATAATCACTTCATTGACCAAGGAGGTCGAAGTATCGATCCCGTATGCATTCGAAGACCTATGCCAGCATAATTGTATTATTTCCTTAGCATTCACCCATTCTTATCTATTCAGTATAGATTCCAATCCGGTTTGCAAATTTTTTATTCAATTCCGCTTTGATCTGCATGAAGTATGAACCGGCATCTATCGAAGATAGCTCCCTGCCGTAGTTGTTTTTCCGTATGCGGAAATTGTCCGGCACTCAAGAAGGGGCGATGAAATTGGAAATACTTATCGTCGACGACAACCGGACAAGTCTGACCTATCTGCGCCGTCTGGTGGAGCAGGTCGACGGCTGCACTGCCCAAGCCTTCCTCCGCCCGGAAGACGCTTTCGCGCATGCCTCCGAACATGGCTGCGACGTCCTGTTCGTCGACTTCCGCATGCCGGGCATGGACGGCATCACGCTTCTTCGCCAGATGCGCCAGTGGGACTGCATGGCGGGCGTGCCGGCGGTGATGATCACCAGCGAGGAAGAGCTCGGCCTCAGGCAGTCGGCCCTCGATGTCGGCGCGACCAGCTTCATGAAGAAGCCGATCGATCCGGTCGAGTTCCGCACACGTCTGAAGAACCTGATCGCCCTGCGCCGGGCGCACAACGCAGAGACGCACCGCGCGCAATGGCTCAGCGAGGAGGTCGCCAAGGCGACGCGCACCATTGCGGCGCGCGAAGAGGAGCTGATCATGCGCCTGGCGCGCGCCGTCGAGCTGCGCGACGGGGGAACCGGCGAGCATATCGACCGGATCGCCCACTTCTCGCAGATGATCGGCGAGGCCATCGGGCTCGACGACGAGGCGCTTCGCACGCTCTTTCTTGCCTCTCCCATGCACGACATCGGCAAGCTCTCCGTGCCGGATTCGATCCTGCTCAAGCCCGGACGGCTGACGGACGAGGAGCGGGCGGTCATGCAACGCCATACGACCGACGGCTTCAAGATCCTGGAAAACAGCGAGGTTCCTCTTCTGAAGAGCGCCGCCGACATCGCCCTCGGCCATCACGAGCATTTCGACGGGAACGGATATCCCCACGGCCTGCAGAAGACCGACATCCCGCTCCCCGCAAGGATCGTCGCAGTCGCCGATGTCTTCGACGCCCTGACCAGCGTGCGACCCTACAAGGACGCCTGGCCGATCGAGCGGGCCATCGACCATATGCGCCAGCAATCCGGAAAGCACTTCGATCCGGCCTGTCTCGACGCCTTCGAGAAAAGGCTCGATGACATCGTTGTCTTCCGGCAGGAGGCCGACGATCCGGTGGGGACCGCCGCCTGATCGGACCGCCCTGCTTCACCGCCGCCCTGCTTCACCGGGGCAACGACACTTTGCGCCGCGACACGATCCCGCCGATCACCGTCCTGCGGCAGCGCGAACGACGACGCCGGCCCTAGGATGCACGGCCCGTCCCAAACCTGATGGCCGCGCGAGGCTGCCGGCCGAATTCGAGGACCAACCAATGATGCGCAAGACAATCGCCTTCCGTTCGACCGTCCTGGCCGCCGTCCTGGCCTTTGCGCCGGCCGCCATGGCCGGCAGCCTGCCGGCGCCCACGGGCGACGTGATCCTCACCGTGACCGGCAAGATCGAGAACACCAATGTCGACGGCACGGCCCAGTTCGACCGCGCCATGCTGGAGGCCCTGCCCGGCCGACATGCGACGATGGAAACGCCGTGGACGGAAGGCAAGGTGAGCTTCGACGGCCCGCTTGGACGAGCCCTGATGGAGGCCGTCGGCGCGACGGGCGACAATCTCAACGTCGTCGCCCTCAACGACTATGCCGCCGAGGTGCCGATGGCAGACGTCCTCGACCACGACACCATCTTCGCCACCAAGATGAACGGCGAGGAAATGTCGGTCCGCGACAAGGGTCCGCTCTTCCTGATCTATCCGTTCGACAAGGAAGCCGACCTCTATAACGAGAAGTATTTCTCGCGCAGCGTCTGGCAGATCAAGTCGATCGACGTTCGCTGATGTCTGTCTGCTCCAGAGTCAGATCCCTGGCCTTCCGGCTCGACCCGGGCATCCGGATCGCCGGATTGCTCGGTCTGGCAAGTGTTCTTATCGTCATCGGCGTCTTTGCGCTGCTGGTGACACGGGACCGCCAGATCGCCGCAAGCGTGCGCGAGGACGCGCTCTGGGGCGCTTATCAGCTCGACCGCGAGACGGTGCGCCTTGCCGTCGAACTCAGGACGCCACGCGACGAGTTCGATGCCAAGGCCACCGGCCTGCGCTTCGACATCGTCTACAGCCGGCTCAGGATTTTGAAGAGTGGGAAGTTCCCCAGGATCTTCGGGGCCGACGAGACGTTTCAGGGACTGCTCCGCGAGGTCTCCAAGGGCATCGAGGAAATCGTGCCCATTTTCGACCGCCTGATCGTCGAAAAGCACTTCCAACCCGGTGAGCGGGACTTCCTCATCCGGCATGTGGAGGCGTTGTCAAAGGCGACGGCCGCCATCGTCATGCATGCCGATTCGAGCAGCAAGGCGTTACGGGTCGACAATCGCCAGGAGACGTTAAGCCTGCACTGGATGCTCGCGGCCGGCGTCTGCATGCTGACCCTTGCCATGATCGGCATCATCGTTCTGATGGCCCGCCAGATGACCTGCCTCAGGCAGTCTCGCGCCGCAATCGAAAACCTCAACAGCGAACTGAAGATCAAGGCCGACGAGGCGCTCGCCGGAACGCGGGCGAAATCCCAGTTCCTTGCCACCATGAGCCACGAAATCCGCACGCCGATGAACGGCGTCATTGGCGCGACCCAGCTTCTCATGGACTCGCGCCTGACGCCGGAACAGTCCGATCTTGCGTGGATCATCCGGACCTGCGGCGTGGCGCTTCTCGACATCATCAACGACGTTCTCGACTACTCCAAGCTGGAAGCCGGACGGCTCGATATCGATCTCTCGCCGATGGACCTGCGCGCCAGCCTTCAGCATGTCGAAACGATCATGGGCCCGAAGGCGGCGGACAAGGCGCTCGGCTTCGAGATGCGGATCGATCCCGACGTGCCGGACAGGATCATTTCGGACCAGACGCGCATCCGGCAGGTGCTGCTCAATCTCGTCAGCAATGCCGTCAAGTTCACCAGCAAGGGCGAGGTCACGGTCACGGTCAGCCGCAGGCATGATCCGGACGGCCAGATGCGCCTCGTCTTCTTCGTCGCCGACACGGGCATGGGTATCGAGGAGGAGGCCAGAGGCCGCCTTTTCGTGGAATTCAGCCAGCTCGAGGCCTCGATGGCACGGCGCTTCGGCGGCAGCGGCCTCGGCCTTGCCATCTGCCGGCGACTGATCGAACTGCTCGGCGGGCGGATCGGCGTGGAGAGCGTCGTCGGCTCCGGCAGTCTCTTCTGGTTCGACGTGCCGGTCGCGGAGGCTCCCGCCGAAGCGACAGCGGCCGCGGACGCGCTGCCCGTTGCCGCGGACCAGATCTCCCCGCTTTCGATCCTCCTCGCCGAGGACAATGCGGTGAACCGGCGCGTCGCGGAACTCACGCTGGCCCGTCTCGGCCATCGCGTGACATTTGCCCGCGATGGCGGGGAAGCTGTCGAAGCGGCGGCACAAGGCCGGTTCGACGCCATTCTCATGGACATGCAGATGCCGCACATGGACGGGCTGGAGGCCACGCGGCGCATCCGCGCCCTTGGCGGCGAGGCTGGATGCGTGCCGATCATCGCCATGACGGCCAATGCCTCGGCGGAAGACCGGCAGGCCTGCCTTGCCGCGGGAATGGACGACTTCACCACCAAGCCGATCGATCAGGACGCGCTCGTCCGGGCCCTCATGACAGTCCGGGGCCCAGCGCAGGCGCGCGCTCATCCGGTCCAATCGTGCCCTGCGGATGGTCCGGCCTGCGAAACGCCGGCAGCTCTCAAGACGGCATCGCCATCGGATGTCATCGCCCGCATTCCGATCGGCCCGGCAGACGGAGCCACCGAGGCCCCCGCCAGCTTGAACCCAGCAGCCGACCTTGCGGCCCGAGAGATGCTCGAAAGAGAGTTCGGGACCGACATCCTGGCCGAACTGACCCAGATGTTCTTTGAAGATGCCGAGGAGCTCATCAACGATCTGGAGGCGGCCATTGCCACCGGCTCGGCAGACGCGCTGCGGCATGCCGCCCATACGCTGCGTGGCTCGGCTGCCAACGCGGGCCTGCCCAGCGTCGCGGATGCATGCGATCATCTGCGCAGCACCGGCCTTGCGGCCGGGATCGAGGGAACGACGGCGGCGATGGCGCAGTTGCGCCGGACCCTCTCTCTTGCCAGAGAGAAGTTCCTGCCACCGCTCCGGGCATCCGACGCCGCCTGAGCGGCCGCGGCCTCACATCAGAAGGTCGGCCAGATCTCCATCGACGACGAGCTGATCGACGAAGCCGGTCGCGAGCATCGCCCGCACCGGTTCGGCCTTGATGCGGCCGGCGGCGAGCAGGACAACCTCGTGCTCGTGCAGATCGTCCATCGTCACCGAGATAGTGCGGTTGTTGAGGTCGCTCGGCACAAGCCGTCCCTTGGCGTCGAAGAACTTGCCCGTGGAATCGACGACGGCGCCGGACGCGGCGAGCGAAGCGAATTCATCCGCCGTCACGAGGCCGCTCGAATAAAGGGTCGAGCCTTCCCGGCACTCGCCGCAGCCGACGAAATAGATGTCGGCGGACCGGGCGACTTCCAGCGTTTCGCGCACGATGCGCTGGCTCATGATGACCGAGTAGTCCGCCTCGCTGTCGACGAGATAGGGCGCGGCCAGGAAATAGGCCTCGCCGCCGCAGCTCGTGGCAAGCTGGATGCAGACATCGAAGGGATTGGCCTTTGCGGTTCGCGTCAGCGAGCCGACCAGCGAGACGAAGCGCACGTCCTTCTTGCGGACCCCCGACAGCGCCTCGGCCATGCGGGCAATCGTGCGGCCGAGCCCGATGCCGACGGTCACCGGGCCTTCCTTCTGCAGCTTTCTGGACAGGAGACCGGCCGCGGCAATGCCGACGGCCCGGCGGGCGACCTCTTCCTCGGCTTCCGACGAAGGCCGGCCCGGGTCGACACCAAGGCGCGGCGTGACGATGCAGCCGCGCAGGCCGTAGTTGGCAATCAGCCGGTCCGCCGCCTCAAGGGTTGCCGTCGTGTCGTGCTCGATGGCGATGCGGACGATGCCGCGCTCGCGCGCCTCGGCCAGCATGCGCGTCACGCGGAAGCGCGAGATACCGAGGGCCTGGCCGACCTCCTCCTGACTCTGGCCGCCGACGTAGTAAAGCCAGGCGGAACGAACGAGAAGGTCGTCATCCTTGGGTATTTCGAGCATGGCAGCTTCCGGTCAAGTTGGCATACGGGACCCAGATGATCAGGCTGGTTGTCCGTATCCGCCCGGCGTTTCCCGCTCATTCCAGCGGAGAAATCGGCCCAGGCGTGTTTCCGGGTGGGCGATGTGATCAGGGAAACGGTCGCTGACAGAACTGAACCGTCGAACCATTCCAAATGCACATTCCGACTTATCCTGCACCGATGCAAGTGAGCATTCGCTCAGCGCAGGATGAAAAGATCATCAAAAACGGGGCGTTCGAGCCCCCCCTATAAAAAATGCCGGGCAGCGCGACTGCCCGGCATTTCCTATTCGTGGTCCGATCTCAACGAAGCAGCTCAGCTTGCTTCGGCTTCGGCCTTGATCTCCTGCCCGGTCTCCTGGTCGACGACCTTCATGGACAGGCGGACCTTGCCGCGATCATCGAAGCCCATGAGCTTGACCCAGACCTTGTCGCCTTCCTTGACCACGTCCTTGACGTTGGCAACGCGCTGCGGAGCGAGCTGCGAAACGTGGACGAGGCCGTCGCGGGAGCCGAAGAAGTTCACGAAGGCGCCGAAGTCGACGACCTTGACGACCGTCCCCTCGTAGATGGCGCCGACTTCCGGATCGGCTGCGATGCCCTTGATCCAGTTGAGCGCGGCGGTGATCGCCTTGCCGTCGGAGGAGGCCACCTTGACGGTGCCGTCGTCCTCGATATTCACCTTGGCGCCGGTCTTTTCCACGATCTCGCGGATGACCTTGCCGCCGGTGCCGATGACTTCACGGATCTTGTCGACCGGGATCTTGATGACCTCGATGCGCGGCGCATGCTCGCCGAGCGACGCGCGGGCGCCGGTGATGGCCTTGGCCATCTCGCCGAGGATGTGAAGACGGCCGCCCTTCGCCTGATCCAGCGCGACCTTCATGATCTCCTCGGTGATACCGGTGATCTTGATGTCCATCTGCAGCGAGGTGACGCCGTTCTCGGTGCCGGCGACCTTGAAGTCCATGTCGCCGAGGTGATCCTCGTCGCCAAGAATGTCGGAGAGCACCGCGAAGCGCTCGCCTTCCTTGATGAGGCCCATGGCGATGCCGGCCGTCGCGGCCTTCATCGGAACGCCTGCATCCATCAGCGCCAGCGAGGAGCCGCAGACGGTCGCCATCGAGGACGAGCCGTTGGACTCGGTGATCTCGGAGACGATGCGGATGGTGTAGGGGAAGTCGTGGTGCTGCGGCAGCATCGGGTGCACGGCTCGCCAGGCGAGCTTGCCGTGGCCGATTTCGCGGCGGCCCGGAGAACCCATGCGGCCCGTCTCGCCCACGGAGTAGGGCGGGAAGTTGTAGTGCAGCATGAAGTTCTGCTTGTAGGTGCCCTCGAGGGCATCCACGAACTGCTCGTCCTCGCCGGTGCCGAGCGTTGCGACCACGAGGGCCTGCGTCTCGCCGCGGGTGAAGAGGGCCGAGCCGTGGGCGCGCGGCAGAACGCCGACTTCGGCGACGATCGGGCGGACCGTGACGAGGTCACGGCCGTCAATGCGGCTGCCGGTGTCGAGAATGTTCCAGCGGACGATCTTGGCCTGCAGTTCCTTGAAGACCGCGCCGACCTCTTCCTTGCTGTATTTCGGCTCTTCACCCTCGGGGAAGAAGGCCGCGGTCACCTTCGCCTTGGCGGCGTCGACGGCAACATACCGCTCCTGCTTGGCGGTGATCTTGTAGGCCTCGCGCAGATCGGCCTCGGCGATCTCGAGCATGGTCTTCTCGATCTCGGAGACGTCCTTCTGCTTGAACTCGCGCGGCTCCTTGGCGGCACGCTCGGCCAGCTTGATGATCGCGTCGATGACCGGCTGCATCTGGGCGTGGCCGAACATCACGGCGGCGAGCATCGTCTGCTCGTCAAGCTCCTGAGCCTCCGACTCCACCATCAGCACGGCGTCGATGGTGCCGGCGACGACGAGGTCGAGCTTGCTGTCAACCATGCGGTCGACGGGCGGGTTGAGCATGAATTCGCCGTCGAAATAGCCGACGCGGGCGCCGCCGATCGGGCCCATGAAGGGCACGCCGGAGAGCGTCAGGGCGGCGGAGGCGGCGACCATGGCGAGAATGTCCGGCGCGCTTTCCATGTCATGGGAGAGCACCGTGACGATCACCTGGGTGTCGCACTTGTAGCCGTCGGCGAAAAGCGGGCGGATGGGGCGGTCGATGAGACGCGAGGTCAGCGTCTCATGCTCGGAGGGACGACCCTCGCGCTTGAAATAGCCACCGGGAATCTTGCCGGCCGCGAAGGCCTTTTCCTGGTAGTTGACGGTCAGGGGGAAGAAGTCCTGGCCGGGCTTGGGCTCCTTGGCCGAGACGACGGTGGCGAGCACCGTGGTGTCGCCGTAGCTGGCGAGCACGGCGCCGTCGGCCTGACGGGCGATGCGCCCGGTTTCGAGCACGAGCGGGCGTCCGCCCCATTCGATCTCGACGCGTTGGGTATCAAACATGGTCTGCCTTTCCAGCATTCTTGGCAGAGCGCGCTATACAGATCCCGTTCCGGGTTTTCATCACGGGCAAGACGGCAAGACGCTCTCCGGCGGAAACTCCGCGACTTTACGGAAAGCACCCGGCGATCCTGCCCCATGATGGCGATCGCTCTGCGTTTGATCGGCGGTCGCGAAACCGGCCCGCATGACCGGGTTTCCTTCGCCGAAGGGTCATTAAACATCGAAGGGGCGGACCTTGCGGCCGCCCCGTTCGGGTGTGGGCGTCAGCGGCGCAGGCCGAGACGACCGATCAGGGTCTGGTAGCGCTCGACGTCGTTGCGCTTCAGGTAGTCCAGAAGCTGGCGACGCTGGCTCACGAGCTTGAGCAGACCGCGGCGGGAATGGTTGTCCTTGCCGTGGGTCTTGAAGTGCTCGGTCAGGTTGGAAATGCGCTCCGAAAGGATGGCGACCTGGACTTCCGGCGAGCCGGTGTCGTTGGCCTTGGTGCCGTATTCGGTGATCAGCGCGGCCTTGCGCTCCGCAGTAATCGACATCGGGTTTCCTTTTGTTGTCGACGGAAGCCTCAGCTTCGCGTCAGGTTGAACACGCGCTTGGGGTGAAACTCACCACGTTCGATGTCCCCGAGGGCCACGAGCTGGCCTCGGCAGGCGGCGTAAGCCGGTCCTTCGAACGTAGGAGCATCCCGTCCGCGCAGGAGAACCGGCTGACCGTTTTTCAGCCGGTTCGCGTCCGCTTCGCTCAGGGCCAGCGCCGGGATGTCGTCCAGCGCGGTCTCGATGGGGCGGATCAGTTTTGCAAGGTCGTCCTCGCGCGCGGGACTATGCCGCAAGGCTTCCAGCATTTCCAGTGAAATCATGTCGTCTTCGTCAAACGGGCCGACGACGAGCCGGCGCAATTCGACGACGTGGCCGCGGCAGCCGAGCTGGCGGCCCATGTCCCGCGCCAGCGCGCGGACATAGGTGCCCTTGCCGCATTCGGCCTCGAAGACGGCCGTATCGGCATCCGGGCACTCGACGAGATCGAGCGCATGGATTTCGATCGGCCGGGCGGCAAGCTCCACCTCCTCGCCGGCGCGGGCAAGGTCGTAGGCGCGCTCGCCGTCGACCTTGATCGCCGAGAAGGCCGGCGGCACCTGCATGATGACGCCCTCGAAGTCGTCGAGGATGGTGTTGATCTCGTCGGCGGTCGGCCGACTTTCGGCGGTCGCAACCACCTCGCCCTCGGCATCGTCCGTCGTCGTCTCGGCGCCCCAGCGCACCGTGAAGCGGTAGACCTTCTCGCCGTCCATGACGAAGGGCACGGTCTTGGTCGCCTCTCCGAGCGCGATCGGCAGCATGCCCGAGGCGAGCGGATCGAGCGTTCCGGCATGGCCGGCCTTCGACGTGCCTACGAGGCGCTTCACGGCGCCGACGGCCTGCGTCGAGGTCATGCCAAAAGGCTTGTCGAGCACGACCCAGCCGTGCACGTCGTTTTTCTTCTGTTTTCTTGCCATGTCGTCTTGGTCAATCGTCGCAGGAAGCGGGGATCGGACCCGAGCAGCCGCGCGGATAATCACATGACGCGCCTGTTACAGGGGATCCGGCCCGGATGCAAGACACAGACGAACACGGCATCCATGCATGACGCGGCGAACGCGGCCGTCAGAGCGCCGGCTGCTGTGCTCCGGCCGCGATACCCTCCGCCGGCGTTGGCACCCGGCGCGGTATTCTGATCTGTGCCGCCAGAAGGCTTGCCGCGACCAGAATCAGGCCCGCCGTCTGAAGCGCGGTGAAATTCTCGCCGGCAACCAGCCAGCCGAGCAGCACCGCCGTCACCGGGCTCAGGAAGCCGAGCGGAGAGACGAGGGTGGGGTCCAGGCGGGCGAGCCCGCGGAACCAGATCAGGTAGGTCAGCGCCGCGCCGACAAGACCGAGATAGGCAAGACCGGCCAGATTGCCGGCGGTGAAGTGCACGGCTCCAAGATCGATCCACCAGAGCGCGGGCAGCAGCAGAAGGCCGCCCGCGGCAAGCTGCCAGGCCGTGAAGGTGACCAGAGGCACGGAGGGCTGCCAGCGGCGGGTGAGCACGGTGCCCGCCGCCATGGAGGCCGCTCCCGCAAAACCAGCGGCAACGCCGAGAGGGTCCAGCGCAGCCTCGGGCGTCAAGATGAGAAGGGCGACACCGAGCATGCCGGTGACGGCAGCCACGACGGAGACAGCCCGGACCGGCGTGCCCAGCACAAGCCGCGCCAGAAAGACGACGACGAGCGGCTGGACGGCGCCGACCGTCGCGGCCAGACCTCCGGGAAGCCGGTAGGCGGCCACGAACAGCATCCACCAGAAGATCGAGAAATTGAGCGCGCCGAGGCAGAAGACACGGACCCACCAGATGCCCGCGGGCAGGCGCCGCACGATCAGGATGAGCAGAAGGCCGGCGGGAAGGGCCCGCAGCAGGGCGACCAGAAGAGGATCGAATCCGGCGAGCCACGTCGTCGCGACAAGGTAGCTCGTGCCCCATATCACCGGCGCGAGGGCCGTCAGGGCAAGGTCGAGGGCGGTTTTCATCGGGATCTCCCATTTATCTTGATTTCAAGATATTCCCATAAATCTTGACGTCAAGATAAAATCGTGGTCGATGTCCCGTATGGATGACGTCGACAAGATCATTGCCCAATGGAACCGCGAGCGGCCGGACCTCGATGTCGGACCGATGGCGCTTCTGGGCCGTCTCGGGCGCCTGCGCGAGCGGCTCCTGCGGGAGGTGGAGAAAGTTTTTTCCGCGTATGGATTGAACAGCGCCGGGTTCGATGTGCTGGCGACCCTGCGCCGCTCCGGCCCGCCCTACAGTCTTTCGCCGGGCGAACTGATGGGCCAGATGATGATCACATCCGGCACCATGACCAACCGGGTGGACCAGCTCATCAAGGCGGGGCTGGTGAGCCGGACACAAAATCCGGACGACCGACGCGGGATGATCATTTCGCTGACGCCGACCGGGTTCGACCTGATCGAGAAGGCCGTGGCCGCGCATGTCGCCAACCAGCACCGTCTGGTCGCGTCGCTCAGCCGCGAGGAACAGGACGCGCTCAACCAGCTACTGAAGACCTATCTCGCCAGGCTCGATAACGCCGATCAGTGAAGAGATTTCGCCGTCCGATGTGCCTGCATCCGGCGGGCAAGCCGGGCGGCGACTGCGCCGGAGCATTCCCGCTCAGAGCGGAGCCCAGGAAATGCTCTAGGTTTCGTCGTCGTCGGCCTTCAGGTCGCGCGCCACGTCGGGCGAGCGCAGCAATGCATCGATCCGGTCGGTTTCATCGAAACGCGTGTCGTATTTGAAGCGAAGGTCGGGGGCGAACTTCAGGTTCACCTTGTGCGCCACCTGACCGCGCAGCCATTTGGCATGACGACCAAGCGCCTTGACGGCGTTCGACGCATCGCCGCCCGCCGTCAAAGTCACGAAGACGGTCGCATGCTTCAGGTCAGGCGACATGCGCACTTCCGGAACCGTGATCATCATCGCCTCGATCTCGGGATCGGCGATCTCACCGCGCGCGAGGATCTCCGCCACGACATGACGGATCAGTTCGCCGACGCGAAGCTGGCGCTGGGAGGGCATGCCGGGCGCCGTACCGGCGTGATGTCGAGCCATTGTCGTTTAAAGCATTGTTCCGATTCCTGAATCAGAACAGTGCCCAATCCCCTTGCTGATGCATCCAGTGTTTCGAAGCGGGGCTCCATCCCCGTTCGAGCCGGAGACGGGCCTATCGGCTGGATTGCCTTGATCCATATGCAATCGAGGCCGCGCGGTATCCGCACGGCCTCGACCAGGTCACTCTCAGGCCGCGATCAGAGCGTGCGCGCGATTTCCTCGACGCGGAAACACTCGATGATGTCGCCGGCCCGCATGTCCTGATAGTTCTCGAAGTTCATGCCGCACTCCTGTCCGGCGTGGACTTCCTTCACCTCGTCCTTGAAGCGCTTCAGCGTACCGAGCTTGCCTTCGTGGATCACGACGTTGTCGCGGATCAGGCGCACCTGCGCGCCGCGTTCCACGGAGCCCTCGATCACGCGGCAGCCAGCCACCTTGCCGACCTTGGTGATGTTGAAGATCTCCAGGATCTCCGCATTGCCAAGGAAGGTTTCGCGCCGCTCCGGCGACAGCATGCCGCTCATCGCCGCCTTCACGTCATCCACGAGGTTGTAGATGATGTTGTAGTAGCGGATTTCGATGCCGGCACGATCGGCCGCGGACCGGGCCTGGGCGTTGGCACGAACGTTGAAGCCGATGATCGCCGCCTCGGACGCTTCCGCGAGGGTGATGTCGGATTCGGTGATGCCGCCGACGCCGCCGTGGATGACGCGGGCCATGACCTCGTCGTTGCCGAGCTTTTCCAGCGCGCCGATGATCGCTTCCAGCGAACCTTGCACGTCGGTCTTGACCAGCAGCGGGAACTCCTTGCGCCCGGCCGTCTGCAGTTTCGTCATCATCTGCTCGAGCGAACCGCGGCTGCCGGCGGCGCTCTTGTGGAGCGTCTCGCGCTTCACGCGCTGGCGGTATTCGGTGATCTCGCGGCCACGAGCCTCGTTCTCGACCACCGCGACGCGGTCGCCGGCATCGGGCGTGCCCTGGAAGCCGAGGACCTCCACCGGTGTCGACGGACCGGCTTCCTGGACCTGCTCGCCCTTGTCGTTGAGCATGGCGCGAACGCGGCCCCATTCGGAACCGGCCACGACGATGTCGCCAACCTTGAGCGTACCGCGCTGAACGAGCACGGAAGCGACCGGACCACGGCCCTTGTCGAGCTTGGCCTCGATGACGATGCCTTCGGCGGACCGGTCCGGATTGGCCTTGAGTTCAAGGACTTCGGACTGAAGCAGGATCGCCTCGAGCAGCTTGTCGAGATTGGTGCCCTTGAGCGCCGAAACCTCGACCTCGAGCGTGTCGCCGCCCATCGATTCCACCACGACCTCGTGACGCAACAGTTCGGTGCGCACATGGTCCGGATTGGCGCTCGGCTTGTCCATCTTGTTGATGGCCACGATGATCGGAACGCCCGCCGCACGGGCGTGCGAGATCGCCTCGATCGTCTGCGGCATGACGCCATCGTCCGCCGCCACGACAAGGATGACGATGTCGGTCGCCTTGGCGCCGCGGGCGCGCATCGCCGTGAAGGCGGCGTGGCCGGGCGTGTCGATGAAGGTGATCTTCTGGCCGTTCTGCTCGACCTGATAGGCACCGATATGCTGGGTGATGCCGCCGGCCTCGCCCGAAACCACATTGGCGTGGCGCAGGGCGTCGAGCAGCGATGTCTTGCCGTGGTCGACGTGGCCCATGACGGTCACGATCGGCGGGCGCGGCGTGGTGTCGTCGTCGTGATCGGGTTCGGCGTAGAGACCCTCCTCGACGTCGGCCTCGGAGACGCGCTTGACCGTGTGACCCATCTCCGTCGCGATCAGCTCGGCCGTATCGGCGTCGATCACGTCGTTGATCTTCAGCATCTGGCCCTGCTTCATCAGCAGCTTGATGACGTCGACCGCACGCTCGGCCATACGGTTGGCGAGTTCCTGGATGGTGATCGCCTCGGGGAGAACGACCTCGCGGAGCACCTTCTCGCGCGGGCCGGACTGATGGGCGCGCTTTTCCTTCTCGCGGCGGCGTCGCAGCGAGGCAAGCGAGCGACCGCGCTGGCTGTCGTCGCCATCCACGGTGGCAGCGGCAATGGTCAGGCGGCCCTTGCGGCGATCGTCGGCACCGCGCTTCGGCGCCGGCTTGGGCGCCTCAGGGGTCCGCGCCTTGCGGACGGGACCGCCACGGCTTGCGCCCTCGGACTCCTCTTCCTCGGGCACCACGGCAGCCGGACGAATCCTGGTGGCAGGTGCCGTTGCCGCAGCGGGCTCGGGCGTCGCTTCCACCGGGCTTGCGGGCGCAGCGGGCGCTGCCTCTTCCGCCGTTACGGCGGACTCGGCGGCTTGCGCGGCACGGACGGCTTCTTCTTCGGCGGCACGCTTGGCGGCGGCTTCGGCCTCAATGCGCTCGGCTTCGGCGCGCACGGCGGCGAGGCGCTCTTCCTCGGCGCGGCGCACGGCCTCTTCCTCGGCGCGCTTGCGCTCCTCGATCTCGCGCTGGCGAGCCTCGGCGAGTGCCTGGGCGCGGGCCTCGATCTCATCCTGATTGAGCGAACGCAGCACAACACCGGACCGGCGCTGACCACCGGACTGCTGACGCTGCTGACCACCGCCCTCACGGGGCTTCAGCGTCACGGCCGGAGGAGCTGCCTGTGCCTGAGACGGTTCGGGAGCACGCGGCGCGGCGGCCGCAGGCGCGGGCGTCTCATCGCCACGAAGGCCACGGCTCTTCTTCTTTTCAACCACGACGGCCTTGGTGCGCCCGTGACTGAAACTTTGCCGGACCGTTCCCTGCTCGACCGTGCGACGAAGAGTGAGGGTTTTCTTCGAATTCACGCTCAGGGTCTTGTCATCGGTGTTCTTCGTGTCGCTCATACCGTCTTCTATCCTGCCAAGTGACCCCGCCGCCAGGTCCGGCCCTCCGGACGACAACGCTTCACTCGTTCGTTGTGCACGACGGACCGATCTGGCGGCCGCGTGCCCTCATTCGTCTCGGTCCGGCACGTTGGGCCGGGCGTTCGTCTCGCCGCTCCGGCGTCGTTGCGCCGGAAAAACGGATTGAGGCCGTCCATCGCCGGCGCCTGCCACGCGCCGCCGAAATCCGGCCGATCGTCTGGATGCCATCAGGGGGCAAGGCCCGCGGGGGCCTCGATCCCGTCCTCTTTCAGGTTCAGGTCCCGGCTGCGATATCGCGCCAGGGCCTCGACCTTTCCCAGGAAACTTCCGCTCGCGCCACCGGCGAGCAGTGCAGCATGTATCACATTTGCCCCGCCCAATGCCAAATCCAATTGCGATCCGGAAAAAAATCCGTCGATCACACGGACCGGCCGGCGCGGCGCGGCATTCTCCTGTCGTTCTCGTTCAAGCGCCTGACGACGCCTAAGCGCTTGCGCCAGCTTGCGCTTGCCGTCCTCCGCCGCCTCAAGGGCATGCATGAGGGCGGCGACATCCTCGCTCGCCAGCGCACTCTCGCACTTGCCGAAGCCGGTTCGCACCAGCCCGGCCTTGCGCGCGATCGACAGGGCCGAAAGCGCCTGGTCCTCCAGCAGCCGGTCCACCTGACCGGCCAGGTCCTCGTCGACCGTCACCTCGCGGCGGAAGGCGCGGGCAAACAGCTTCTTTCTGATCGCCGTCTCGACCAGATCGCGCCGCCCGCCGACCCATGCGCCCCGCCCCGGCAGCTTTTCCCGGATGTCCGGGATTACCTGACCCGACGGATCGACCACGAAACGGATCAATCCGTCCGGAGGCTGCGCCTCGCGGGTCACCAGACAGGTGCGCTCGGCGTCCTTGCTGCGCGGCGCCATTCAGCCGCTCCTTGCTTTTCAGAGGCTTTCGGAAACCTCTTCCGACGCCTCGGTGGTCTCCTCGTCCGACACCGCTTCCTCTTCCGGCTCCGGCTCGATCCAGCCCGCGGCAACGCGCGCGGCCATGATCATGGCCTCCGCGTCGGCCCGCGATACGTCGAAGGAGGTCAGGGTGCCGGGGAAACGCTGGGTCTCGCCGTTCTTGCGCTCGGTCCAGCCGACGAGATCATCGGTGGCGCAGCCGGCCAGATCCTCGATCGACTTGATGTCGTCCTTGCCGAAGGCAACCAGCATCGCCGTGGTCACGCCGTCGATCTGGCGCAGCTCGTCGGCAACGCCAAGGGCGACACGCTCGTCGTCGAGAGCCTTCTCCCGAGCCTCGAGATACTCGTTCGCCCGGGCCTGGATTTCCTCGGCCGTGTCGTCGTCGAAGCCCTCGATGGTGGAGATTTCGTCGAGATCGACATAGGCAATCTCCTCGACCGAGGTGAAGCCCTCGGTGGCGAGAAGCTGGCCGACCACCTCGTCGACATTCAGCGCTTCCATGAAGATCTCGGTGCGCTCGGCGAATTCCTTCTGCCGGCGCTCGGACTCTTCCTGCTCGGTCAGGATGTCGATGTCCCAGCCGGTGAGCTGGGAGGCAAGGCGCACGTTCTGGCCGCGGCGGCCGATGGCGAGCGAAAGCTGCTCGTCCGGCACGACCACCTCGATGCGCTCGGCGTCCTCGTCGAGCACCACCTTGGCGACTTCCGCCGGCTGCAGCGCGTTGACGATGAAGGTCGCCGGATCCGGGCTCCAGGGAATGATGTCGATCTTCTCGCCCTGCAGTTCCTGCACCACGGCCTGGACGCGACTGCCGCGCATGCCGACGCAGGCGCCGACCGGGTCGATGGAGCTGTCCTTGGAGATGACCGCGATCTTGGCGCGGGAACCCGGATCGCGGGCCACCGACTTCAGCTCGATGATGCCGTCGTAGATCTCCGGCACTTCCTGGGCGAAGAGCTTGGCCATGAACTGCGGATGGGTGCGCGACAGGAAGACCTGCGGGCCGCGCTGCTCGCGGCGCACGTCGTAGATCAGCGCGCGGATGCGGTCGCCATAGCGGAAGGCCTCGCGCGGGATCAGCTCGTCGCGGCGGACAATCGCCTCGCCGCGGCCGAGGTCGACGATGACGTTACCGTATTCGACGCGCTTGACGACGCCGTTGATGACCTCGCCGATGCGATCCTTGAACTCATCGAACTGATGGTCGCGCTCGGCCTCGCGCACCTTCTGCACGATGACCTGCTTGGCCGACTGGGCGGCGATGCGGCCGAAGTCGATCGGCGGCAGCGGCTCGGCGATGAAGTCGCCGACGCGGGCGCCGGGATTGCGGTGCTGGGCCTCTTCGAGGTCGATTTCGGTGGCCGAATTCTCGACGCTCTCGACGACCTGCAGCAGGCGCTGGAGCTTGATCTCGCCCGTGCGGCTGTGAATCTCGGCGCGCACGTCGGTTTCCTGACCGTAACGCGAACGGGCCGCCTTCTGAATGGCGTCCTCCATCGCGGCGATCACGATCTGCCGGTCGATCGACTTCTCGCGGGCGACCGCATCGGCGATCTGCAGCAGCTCCAGCCGGTTAGCGCTCACAGCCATGACATTGTCTCTCCTTCGTGCCTTGCGGCATCGGGCCGTTTCCCCTGGCCCGGGTTATTGTCAGCTCTTGCCCGCCTTCAGCGAAGCCTTGATCAGAGCGTCATTGAGGACGAGGCGGACCTCGTCGATGGTATCAAGCGGGAAGCGGACTTCCTGGGTACCGTCCTCGAGCGGCTGCAGCAGGCGTACGCCGCCGGTGTCGCCCTCGACCTCCATCAGCCAGCCGCGAAACCGCTTGCGGCCATTGAGGGGAACGGCCAGTTCGATCCTTGCCTCGTGCCCCTGCCAGCGCACGAAATCGCTCTTGCGCACCAGAATCCTGTCCATGCCCGGCGAGGACACCTCGAGATGATAGGCGCGGTCGATCGGGTCCTCGACGTCCAGCGCCGGCGAGATGGCGCGGCTCACGGCCTCGCAGTCCTCGACATTCATCGTGCCGTCCGGACGCTCGGCCATGATCTGCAGCGTCAGACCGTTCATGCCGGACAGACGGACGCGCACGAGCCGATAGCCGAGGTCGATCAGGATCGGGTCGATGATCGCCGCCACGCGGGCCTCGGGTCCGGTTTCCCGAACAAGGCGCGGTTCGTCGAGAGGAGCGGCAAAAGTGGGCGCGCCGGAGGCGATCACCTCCTCCGCCATGCCGTCACCGGCCGGCCCCGCGCCATCGTCCTCTTGCCCGTCGATCAGGTTGTCTGCCATGTCCAAGCCACTTGGAGCCCCTAAGGGCTCATGAACCGGCGTCCGCCGGAAAAACGTCTCAGCCAAGTCTTGAGTGCGCCTATGCCAAAAAGAGCGGGTCCCGAGGGGCCCCACTCTCAATCCGCTTTGATTAGCGCATCAAGGTTTGATGAATGAGCGCGAATATACGCAGTGTCCGCAGAAAATCAAGGGCGGCGGCGGGATTGTTTCCGCCCCGGCCTCTTTTCCCTCGCCGCCGCCGCGAGGAAACGGGTGGCGCAACCGTGCGATCTCTGGTCAAATCCGGGCAATCGTTTTGTCACCTCGCCAAGCAAGTCCGATGGAAACCCTGATCGGCTTCGTCACAGCGGCACTCGCCCTGACGGGCAGTCCCGGCCCCAACACGCTCAGCCTTGCCGCCGCCGGCGCCGCATTCGGCGCGCGCGCATCGATGCCCTATTTCTGGGGACTGCTTGCCGGCATGCTGGCGGTCATGGCGATCGTCGGCACCGGGGTGACCGGCATTCTTCTGGCCGTTCCGTCGGCAGCGGCTGTCCTCACGATCGCCGCCGGCGTCTATTTCCTCTGGCTGGCCTGGAAGATCGCGACCGCTCCACCGCTTGACGATGCCGGCGCCAGGCGTCGCCTGCCGCGTTTCCGGGACGGAGCCTTCCTGTCGCTGGTCAATCCGAAGGCCTATGCGGCCATGGCATCGCTGTTTTCCGGCTTCCAGCTGCTCCAGGACAGCCCCGCCGCCGACGGTCTTGCCAAGACGGGGCTGCTTCTTGCCGACATTGCGATCGTGAATGTGGTCTGGCTTCAGGCGGGCGCGATGCTCACGCGCTATTTTCGCGAGCCGAAGGCAAGCCGCGCGATCAACATCGGCTTCGCGATCCTGCTCATCCTCTCGGTCGGCCTCGCCGTTCTCAGGTGACCGATCGGAGCGGCGTGCACTCAAGCGGACTTCCATGAGCGCGCCGTGGCATCAACTTTCTGTTCGAGCATCGGATTTCCCGAGAACCGGCTTCCCCCCTCGCCTTCGCGAGGGCATGCTTTTCCTGGATTTGCTCTAGAGCCGCCTGAAGGTCAGATAGGCCGGCGTGCGGCCTTCGCGCAGGGCCTTTGCCTCGTAGCGGGTGCCCGGCCAGCCGGGATAGGGCGCCTGCCAGTCGGCGGCGCGCCGTGCCATCCATTCAAAATCCGGATGGAAGCGGACATGCCGCAAGGTCCAGTCGACATAGGTGTCGATGTCGGAGGCAAAGCGGAATTCTCCGCCTGGCTTCAGGACGCGGGCAAAGCGGGCCACGTTGTCCGGCCCGACGAAACGGCGCTTCCAGTGGCGCTTCTTCGGCCAGGGATCGGGATAGAGCAGGCTGATCCTTGTCAACGAGGCGTCGGGCAGTGCGTCGAGCACCTTGACCGCATCGGCATCCGACAGGCGGATGTTGCCGATCTGCCGGCGGTCGATCTCCATCAGCGTCTTGGCCATGCCGTTGACGAAGGGTTCGACGCCGATGAAGCCGACACCCGGCGCCTCCACGGCGCGATGGATCAGGTGCTCGCCGCCACCGAAGCCGATTTCGAGGTGGATCTCGTCGGGCGCATGGGGAAAGAGCGCCCCGGCATCCGCAACCGGCGCTGCCAGATCGAGCGCCAGCCGCGGATAGAGGTCATCGAAGCGCGCGGCCTGCTGGTCGCGCAAGGGACGTCCCTTGCGACGACCATAGAATGCGCTGTCGCGCGCTTCGTTCATCTCGGTCATGACCGGTGAGCCTTATCGCCCTCAGGCGATCGCAGCCTTGAGAGCGGGCACGAGATCGGTCCGCTCCCAGGAGAAGCCGCCATCCTCGTCCGGCGCCCGGCCGAAGTGGCCGTAGGCCGACGTGCGCGTGTAGATCGGCCGGTTGAGGCCGAGATGGGTGCGGATGCCACGGGGCGTCAGCCGCATGACGTCGCGCAGCACCGTCTCCAGCTTCTCCGGATCGACATTGCCGGTGTCGTGCAGGTCGACATAGACCGACAGCGGTTCGGCAACGCCAATCGCATAGGACAGCTGGATCGTGCAACGCTCGGAGAAGCCGGCCGCGACGACATTCTTGGCCAGATACCGCGCCGCATAGGCGGCCGAACGGTCGACCTTGGTCGGATCCTTGCCCGAGAAGGCGCCGCCGCCATGGGGCGCCGCGCCGCCGTAGGTGTCGACGATGATCTTGCGGCCCGTCAGACCCGCGTCGCCGTCCGGACCGCCGATCACGAACTTGCCGGTCGGGTTGACGTGCCAGATGGTGTCGTCGTTGATCCAGCCGGCCGGCAGCGTCTCGACGATATAGGGGGTGACGATCTTCTGGATGTCGTCGGAGGTCAGCGCCTCGTCCAGATGCTGGGTGGACAGCACGATCTGGGTGGCGCGAACGGGCTTGCCGTTCTCGTAGGCGACCGTGACCTGGCTCTTGGCGTCCGGGCCCAGCGCCGGCTGCTCGCCGGACTTGCGGACCTCGGTGAGGCGCTTGAGAATGCCGTGGGCGTAATAGATCGGAGCCGGCATCAGCTCCGGCGTCTCGGTGCAGGCATAGCCGAACATGATGCCCTGGTCGCCGGCGCCCTCGTCCTTGTTCTCGCGGGCGTCGACGCCCTGCGCGATATGGGCGGACTGCTCGTGCAGCAGCACCTCGACCTTGGCCGTTTCCCAGTGGAAGCCTTCCTGCTCGTAGCCGATGTCACGGATGGCCTCGCGCGCAAGGCGCTCGACGTCCGCACTGACTTCTTCAGGACCGCGGACCTCACCGGCAATCACCACGCGGTTCGTGGTGGCCAGGGTCTCGCACGCCACGCGCGCTTCCGGCATGGCGGAAAGATAGGCATCGACAATGGTGTCGGAGATGCGGTCACACACCTTGTCCGGGTGACCCTCGGAGACCGATTCACTCGTAAATAGATAAGACTGACGCGACATATGGGATGGACCCCTCTAAGAAAGCGCCCGGCTCCGATCTGTGGCCGGGCCGACAGTCTTCTCGCAGGACTTGCGCCACTTCGCAAGAACCCAACAGACCCGGATGCCGTCAAAGACACCTTCCGACGGCCGCTATGGCGCCGCCGACACATGCGACTCGTTGACCGCCGTGGCTCCGAGGCCCGGAAAACACGGTCACCCGGCACGGTCGAGGCGGGCTTCAAATGTCAGGTGATTCGTCAGCCGCCAGGGCCTGGACGAGGTCGACGATCTTTCGCCGGACCTTGGGATCGGAGATCCGCACGAAGGCCCGGTTGAGAGAAAGCCCCTCCGAACTCGACAGGAAGTCCACGACGTAGGAGCGCGGCTCCTCAGCGAAGCCCTGTGCGTCGTCCGGCGATCCGGGTGCATCCTCGAAGAAGAAGGCGACAGGCACCTTGAGGATCGACGCGATATGCTGCAACCGGCTGGCACCGACGCGGTTGGTGCCCTTCTCATACTTCTGAATTTGCTGAAATGTTATGCCAAGCCCGTCGCCGAGCTTTTCCTGGCTCATGCCCAGCATCATCCTTCTCAACCGAATTCGTCCGCCGACATGGACATCGATTGGATTGGGAGACTTCTTACCGGCCATTCTTACACGCTCATCAATGAAATTGAATTAAGAGAGATCGACGCCACCTCGCCAGGGCAGTTGCTTGGTGTCATATTCGATTTGTTCTTGTTTAGCCAAGCAATACTTGCACTGAAAGCAAAGCATCTAGCGCCGGGTAGCGAACAATCCCCTCGATTTTTCTCGTATATCCAGGTATTTCAGCATCATAGCTCTCGCGATCTAGAGCCAAGGCGAGACTTTCGACCGCCGTATCAACGATGTCAATGACTCAATGCTGACGGAACCTGGAAAAGGCCCAAAAAACAAGACTTGCGAGTAGAAGCGACCAGAAAATCGCCCGCCCGTTGCGAACATAGAGCGTCGGAGGCAACGCCGGCGGCAACTGGCCGTCCACCACAGCAACGGCCTCAAGCGGAGCTTGTTCCCGAGGCCGGCCATAGGCATCGATAATCGCCGAAATTCCGGTGTTGGCCGCCCGCACGACCGGCAATCCTTCCTCGATGGCGCGAAGGCGGGTCAGTTCGAGGTGCTGATAGGGCCCGAACGTCTTTCCGAACCAGCCGTCATTGGTGACGTTGACGATCCACTGGGGCCTGTTGTTCTCGTCAATACCGCTATCGGGGAAGATAATCTCGTAGCAGATGAGAATAGCAAAGGGCGGCGTTCCCGGCAGCGAAATGGTCTTCGCTCCGGGACCTTTCGAAAATCCGCCGATCATCCGGGTGAGATCGCCAAGACCCAGTCTGACGAAGAGCCCGTTCAAGGGCACATATTCGCCGAAGGGAACGAGGTGCGCCTTGTCGTAGGCGGCCTCGATTTCACCGTCGTTGCCGATGACATAGACGCTGTTGAAGAACTGCGTGAAATTGGGCGTCTTGACCGCTCTCGGAGCGCCGGTGAGCAGAAGCGTGCCCGGCGGCAGGGCCTCGCCGATCTTCGCCAAGGCGTCGGGTTCGTGCGAGAGGATGAAGGGCAGCGCCGTTTCCGGCCAGATCAGGTGGGTACGGCTGAGAATGCCCAGATCGTCGGGGCTCGTCTTGGTATCGGACAGATCGAGATAGGTCTGAAGCGCCTTGGCGCGGCCCTCCTCGGTCCACTTCTGGTTCTGCTGGATCGATGGCTGGACAATGCGCAGGTTGATGCCGTCCACGGTGTCGGCCTCGGCACCGCCAAGACGCGCGCTGCCATAGCCGATATCGCCCAGCATCAGGATCGCGGCAATCGCCAGCCAGACCCTTTGCGCCCTGCCGCGCCCCTCCGATCCGGATCCCGTCAGAAGGGCCGGTGCGGAAAAGATCAGAACGCCGAGAAAGGTCAGCCCGTAGACGCCGACGAGGCTTGCCGCCTGCGCCGTGACGTCGCTCGCACCGAAGGCCTGGCCGATGAGGATCCAGGGAAATCCGGTGAGGACATGGCCGCGCAGCCACTCGGCCAACGCCATGGCGAACGCCAGCATGACGATGCGGCCCGGCCCCTTGAGCCACAGGATGCGCGCAAGGCAGACCGCGAAAGCCCAGAAGAAGGCGAAGCCGGCCGGGATGATCACCGTGATGATCGGCGTCATCCAGCCATAGACATCCGCTTCGACCAGAAAGGCCGACGAAATCCACCAGAGACCCGCCAGGAAGTAGCCGAAACCGAGCCACCAGCCGACGGCGAAGGCTCCGCGCAACGACGTGATCAGGCTGGTCGCCGGCGTGCCGTCGATCAGCCAGACCAGCAGGGGGAAGGTGACGAAGAGAACCGGAAAGGCATCGACCGGGGCCATCGCCATGGCCGATGCCGCTCCAAGGGCAAGGGCAAGCGCCCAACGCTTCCAGCCCCACAGGAGCAGAACCCAGTTCTCAATGGCTCTCATTCACTCGTCCCGCCTGTTGCCGAATCACTATGGCCGTGCGGCAAACTGGCGAGGCAGCGAGAGGGGGTCAAGCGCCGGATCGGGGCAACGAGGCGCCGGTCCGCCGGTATGGCGGAGCCGCGCCTGTTGCCCGTCGCATTCCACACGGGCTCGCCGGCCCGAAAAAAGGCCGGACGGACCGGGGAACATCCTCCCAGGACCCAACGGCGGCCCGGGCTTGCGGACCGCCATCCATGTCGCATTGTCGGGGAACGATCCCCAGCCAGCCGGCCGATCTTACTCCGCTGCCTTCTTCTGCGGCTCTCCTTGGGCCTCGTCGCTCTCGGGGCGCCGCTTGCGCCGGTCGTTGTGCGCCGGCAATCCGGCATCCTGAGGGCCGCGCGGCGTGATCCGCAAGCGGCGAATGCGCCGCGGATCGGCCTCCAGAACCTCGATCTCGAAGCCCGGCAATTCCTCGGAGATGATCATTTCGCCGCGCACGGGGATGCGGCCGAGCATGGAGAAGACCAGGCCGCCGATGGTTTCCACATCGTCACCATAGTCGGCGACCTCGAACGCCGGCCCGAGCGAGGCCACGACCTCTTCCAGCGAGGCGCGGGCATCGGCGATGAAGCCGCCCTGGCCGATCGGCACGATCGAGGGCCCCTCCAGTTCGTCATGCTCGTCGGAAATGTCGCCGACGATCGTCTCGACGATATCCTCCATGGAGATAAGGCCGTCGGTGCCGCCATATTCGTCGATCACGAGGGCGATCTGGATGCGCGTCGCCTGCATCTTGGCCAGCAGATCCGAGGCCGGCATGGAGGGCGGCACGAAGAGAAGAGGCCGAACCAGTTCTGTCGCGGACACCGGGACATCGAGATCGACCTCGCCGACCTTGACGTCGGTTCCGGCCGGCTCGCCCTCTTCCCGAGGCCGGGCCACCTTGGCCTTCTTGGTGATATAGGCCATCAGGTCCTTGATGTGGACCATGCCGATCGGGTCGTCGAGGGTTTCGCGGAAGACCGGCATGCGCGAATGGCCCGACCGCTCGAAAGCCAGAACCAGTTCGGTCAGCGTGATCGAGGCATCGACGGCATTGATGTCAGCGCGCGGCACCATCAGGTCATCGACCCGATTTTCGCGCAGCCGCAGGATATTGCGCAGCATCGCCCGCTCTTCGGGCGAAAAGGCCGCGTCAAGCGCGTCTTCCTTGGAAAGGGCCTGCTCCAGATCCTCGCGCAGATTCGCGGCCGGCTTCAGGCCAAGAGCGTCGCGCAGGCGATTGAGCCATCCAGAATGCGGATCGGCATCCGTGGATGTCTCCACCTCCTCTCTCGCGGCCCCGCTTCGCTCAAGCGGAACCGCGCCCATACTCTGCGTGTCTGCGTCGTTCATTGCCCTTCTTTCCCTGGATCGAGGCAGGCGCCGGCTCACATGGCCGCCCTGCCGGGACCAATTCTATCCTGCCGCCGGAACGCCGCCCAAAGACACCCGTCTAGGCCGGCTCACTGTCCGCATAGGGGTCGGGAATGGCCAGATGCGCGAGAATCGCGGTTTCCAGCCCTTCCATTTCCTCCGCCTCGGCGTCGTCGATGTGATCATAACCGAGGAGATGCAATATCCCATGAACGATCATGTGGGTGAAATGATGATCGAATGGAATACCAGCCTCGGCCGCTTCGCGTTCGACCGTCTCCCGCGCCACCACGATATCGCCGACCATCGGTCCGAAAACCTTCGCATCCGGCGGCGACATCGGGAAGGACAGCACGTTGGTCGGCTTGTCGAAACCGCGGTGCTCGCGATTGATCTCGCGGATCGACGCATCGTCCGTCAGCACGACCGCGACTTCGCTGCCCGGCAGCACCGTTTCCGGCACGAGGCCAAGCACCGCCGCGGCGATGTCCTCGATCCACGCCGCCATCGAGGCCTCGTCGCGGCCTTGCAGCCAGCCCTCGTCCTCAACGGCAAGGTCGACCGAAAGCAGAGGATCGTGCGTGTCCTGAAGCGCGCTTGCCACCATCAGACGACCGGCTCCCGCGGTGTGAAGACCTCGGGATCGAGCTGGGACTCGATCGAGCGGGCCGAGCGCATGCGCTGCTGCTCGCGCGCGGCCAGCCGCTCGCGGCTTTCGACGTCATAGGCCGTGACGATCCGGCCGACGAGTTCGTGGCGGACGACGTCCGTCTCCGAGAAGCGCAACTGCACGATGCCCTCGACATCCTTGAGGATGCGCGTGGCCTCGACGAGACCGGACACCTGCCCGGCCGGCAAGTCGACCTGCGAGGGATCGCCGGTGATGAACATCTTCGACCCGTCACCAAGACGGGTCAGAAACATCTTCATCTGCATGGCGGTGGTGTTCTGCGCCTCGTCCAGGATGACGGCGGCGTTGGCGAGCGTGCGGCCGCGCATGAAGGCGAGCGGGGCGACCTCGATCGCGCCCGAGGTCAGGCAGCGTTCGACCTTTTCCGGCGGCATCATGTCGTAAAGCGCGTCGTAGAGCGGGCGCAGATAGGGATCGACCTTTTCCTTCATGTCGCCGGGCAGGAAGCCGAGCCGTTCGCCCGCCTCCACGGCCGGACGCGAGAGGATGAGCCGGGCGACCTCGCCGCGCTCCAGCAACGCCGCCGCGTAGGCAACCGCCAGATAGGTCTTGCCGGTACCGGCCGGGCCGAGGCCGAAGACCATCGAGGCCCGGTCCATCGCGCGGATATAGGCGTCCTGCGCGGGATTGCGGGCGACCACCGTCTTGCGGCGGGTGGAAATCTGGGCAAGCTTCAGCCGCGTCTTCGGCTCCAGCGTCGGGAGAGGCAGCTGCGCGCCGACGGCGATCGCCATGCGGATCGCGCCCTCGACCTCGCCGATCTGCACCTCTTCGCCGCCCTGCAGCCGGGTATAGAGCGCTTCGAGCACATCCCTTGCCCGCGAACAGGCCTCGTGGGGACCGCGGATCGTCACCTGGTTGCCCCGCGCAACCACATCGACGCCGAGCCGTTGCTCGATCAGCGCCAGATGCTGGTCGAACTGACCGTAGAGGTTACCGATCAGGCGATTGTCATCGAAGGCCAGCACCACGTGGGTCAGGTCGGAAGCGTGCGTCATGGTGTCTCCAGTTGCGGCGGCCGCAAGGGATGAGCCGTCAAGCAGACCCTCCCACTTCGGCCGCAAGGGACGCGTTGATCGGATGACCGGCCGACGCCCCGCCAGCAACGGCTGCACGGGGGCCTGCCCCTTCCGGAACGTCCGCATGCCTCATCTCTGGCACCGCAAGACGCCCGGAAAGACTGTTCGGCCCGACCTTCTCGATCACGACGGGGGCGAGCGTTCCGATCCGTTCCGGACCGGCCTCGACCACGACCGACTGGAGATAGGGCGAGCGACCGATTAGCTGCCCGGCATGACGCCCGGGCTTTTCGAAGAGGACGTCGAGCGTCCTGCCGACCATGCTGGCCGAGAAGGCCTGCTGCTGCCCGGTGAGCAGCGCCTGCAGGCGGGCCAGCCGTTCCGTCTTCACCGCTTCGTCGACCTGATCCTTCAGCGTCGTCGCCGGCGTTCCAGGCCGCGGCGAATATTTGAAGGAGAAGGCGGCGGCGAAACCAACCTCGCGGATGAGATCGAGGGTCGCCTCGAAGTCGTCGTCCGTCTCGCCGGGAAAGCCGACGATGAAATCACTGGTGAGCGCCAGATCGGGGCGGGCGGCGCGGATGCGCCGGACGAGCTTGAGATAGTCCTCGCGGGTGTGACGCCGGTTCATCGCATCAAGGATGCGATCCGAGCCCGACTGCACGGGCAGGTGCAGATAGGGCATGACCTCGGGCAGGTCGCGATGGGCCGCGATCAGGTCCGCGTCCATGTCGCGCGGGTGGCTGGTCGTGTAACGCAGCCGCTCGATGCCCGGGATTTCGGCGAGGCGGCGCAGCAACTGGCCGAGCGAGACGTCGTTCCCGTCCTCGCCTTCGCCATGATAGGCGTTGACGTTCTGGCCGAGGAGCGTGATCTCGCGCACGCCGCCGGCAGCAAGGCGCTCGGCTTCCTCGACGATCTTCGCGACCGGGCGCGACACCTCGGCGCCGCGCGTATAGGGCACGACGCAGAAGGTGCAGAACTTGTCGCAGCCTTCCTGAACGGTGAGGAACGCCGTCACGCCGCGCGTGGCGATGGCCTTCCTGGTCGGCGCGGGCAGTTCGTCGAACTTGTCCGAGACGTCGAAATCGGTCTCGACGACGCCGGCGCGGCCCTCGCTCGGGTTGCGTACCTTGTCGATCAGGTCCGGCAGACGGTGATAGGACTGCGGGCCGAAGACCATGTCGACGGATGGCGCGCGGCGAATGATCTCCTCGCCCTCGGCCTGCGCGACGCAGCCGGCGACGCCGACCAGCATCTCGCGGCCCTCGCGGGCGCGTTCATCCTTCAGCAAGCGAATGCGGCCAAGCTCCGAATAGACCTTCTCGGCAGCCTTCTCGCGGATATGGCAGGTGTTGAGAATGACAAGGTCGGCCGATTCGATCTCTTGGGTCTGAATGTAGCCGAGCGTTCCCAGGGTGTCCGTCATACGATCGCTGTCGTAGACATTCATCTGGCACCCGTAGGTCTTGATATAAACAGATTTTTGCGCCGTCACGAGTGCGGGGCTCTCTCCTCAAGGCTCCGGGCTTGCCGGAGTGCATGAACCGTGTCGTCCGTGTCCGCCGCAATCGACCGTCCGCGGCGCACGTGAAAACTTTGCTCGACTCTATCCCTTTTCCTCCGCCTTGAGAATAGGCGGGTCCTTCAAAAGCGCGGTATCGTTGACGAAGTCACGGCCGGACAATTCGTCCGCCAGCATGCGGCGAACGGCAGTTTCCGCCATCTGCGTGACGGTTTTGCGATCGCTGCCCCGCCCGAAGGCGATCGGTTCGCCGAAAAGCACCGAGACGTCGACCGCCGCCTCGCGCATCACCAGCAACAGATGCGGGACGAGATCGACGTCGCCGATCCAGCTCAGCATCAGCCGGCCATTGCGTCCGGCCGGCATGCCGTGAAAGCGGGTGTAGGCGATGGCAACCGGCTGGATCAGGGCTTCCTCGCCGTCGCCTGCGTCAATCGCCGCCTTGGCGGCACCGACGAGCGCGGAGCGGAAAGGCAGCACCGTGCCGCCATCGCTGGAGGTGCCC